>JAHDHB010000268.1:0-1507 GCA_020631545.1 Saprospiraceae bacterium
ACAATTTACGTAATGAGGGTTTCATACATCTTCCATCATAAATCGTATTTTTCATTAATTCCTTCTTTTCGGAGTAAACTCCATGATTTTATTATACTTTTCTGTTTATCTAGCCACTAGTGAATCCTTCTCTCCTCCCCATTTTATCTATTATTACTTAAATCCCTTTGTTTTTTAATAACTATTTATTTTCTTTGTACTACCTTATTGTCATTCAAAACGTTTTAAATTGCCTAAAGTATAAGCTATAGCGACCTACTATTTTGCTATTCAATTGATTTTCAATAGAAAACTTAGAACATGGCAGATTTAGATACTTACGTTTTGATTTTAACTCAGAATTTAATTCTCCTTAAAGAAAAGGGAAATGCCTTTCGGAATTTTCTTCGCCTTGAGGTAGAGCATTACGATTCCTTGGTAAAACTTCTGGATCAAATCATACTGCAAGTGCCTGAAGGGAAAATTCAAAAACAACGCTTGTTTTCTGAGGTTTATGGCACATCCAAGAGCTACCAATCCTCAAAAATGCAAGAGTTGCTGCTTATCTACAAGAAACTGCTTAAAGATTTTTTGACATTGCACCAACTCCGTAAAACCAAAGGCTTAAGGCATAAGCTTCTTACGGCTAGTTTGCGTGATGCGAGAATGACGGAGGCCTATATGAGCTTTGCCCACGATTTGATGAATATCGCAAATCCCGACACCGAAGCTGAATATCATTTGCTCCTTTCGCAACAGTTGGAGGAAAGTTATGATTATGACTCGGAATTGAATGCACGAAACACACAAGTAATAAATGAATCTATTTATCATCATGATCTATATTTTCTTATCAAAAGGTTGAAATTCAGCATTGAGCGCCTTATACACGATAAACAGGAAAATAAGTCCAGTAACGATATAAAAATAGTAATTCAACAAATAAGCGTTTTACTAGAAGAAAAGGATGTGCCCATAATTCACTTACTAAAAGAAACAGTCCAGTATTATCTTAAACCAAGTGAAAAGGGATATTATTCGTTGAAAAACACCTTTCATAACAGAATCGACTACATACAAACCGAAAGAAAAACGTTGTTCTTCTTTGTCGTCAATGCATTAGTTTTCGCTCATTTAGCATCAGAAATAACGCCTAGAGAGTATTTCGAATGGTATAAATTTGGTGATGAAAAAGGAATTCTTGCGGAAAAGGGAGTCTTGGGATGTGATACATTTGACAATATCACCTATA
The DNA here is from genome assembly GCA_020631545.1 of Saprospiraceae bacterium. GTDB lineage: Bacteria > Bacteroidota > Bacteroidia > Chitinophagales > Saprospiraceae > JAHDHB01. The sequence continues at coordinate 1,232 of JAHDHB010000268.1, forward strand.
CTTGTTATATATTAAGAGAAACCTGTTGGTTGGAAAGATTTCTACAAAATTATTCCTCTCTCATAATTGGCAATGGAAAAACAATAAATCGAGTATTGCTTCAATCCAATTGCTATTTGTTATTTGGACAGAAAAAATACGGCGCCGTACTTGAGTTATTAGAACGTTTAGAAATTCATAATTTTCAGCAATTTATTCATAGGGAAACACTTCGATTCAAATCAATTTATGAATTTGATATTTCAAAGCATGAAATTACCAATGCTCAATATAAAG
>JAHDHB010000268.1:1517-8863 GCA_020631545.1 Saprospiraceae bacterium
ATGAATTTGATAAAAAGAATGCACACTCTAAGTATAAAGAAGTTTCTAACAGGTTTACCGCTTCTATGAGCAGGTATCGAAACACTAAAAAAGTAAATCCAAAACACTATGACCAGTGTATGAATTTTTTCAAAATGCTCAAAAAAATTGCTAGCCACCAATGGTTCAAAAATACTAGTAAAAATGAACTTACTAGAAGGCTAGAATCCTTCAATAATAACATCGCAGAATACACTTGGTTAAAAGAAAAAATAAGCGAATTTTTAAAATAAACTACAAGGAAAACTTTCTAACATCACGAAAGCCACCAACACTTAAACAGACTCTATATGAGCCATTTGTGATTTCTACATCAGGAAATATAATATTAGAACATTGATCTCCAACAACTGTTGATATGACTTTTCCCTCTTTTTCTAAGGTAACCAGAATTGGAATAAGTAAATCTCCATTTGTTCCTATGTACTGATCCGGCAAAACAAAATTGAAACCTATTCCTTGCTTAAGAATCACTGGTAGTTCGATTCCAGATTTTATCACAATTCGATTTGAAAAACCAAAATTATTTGCTCCCAAAGTTAAAAAAGCAACAAAGAAACAGTAAACAAAACACTTTTTCATAGCGCTAAAATTTTAGACCGTTACATTTCAAAATACTGGTTATTTAAATAACGCCTAATAAATATAGGGATTATTATTCTTTATTGCTCGTTTTTCTGAAAAAGGATTACCTGTTGGAATAACACGTAGGAATTAAGACCTGCAAGTCTAACTATTAAACATGAATAATTTTGAAATCTTTTGTTTTTTCAGATTATTCTTTGCCTGAGTTTACCATACCTGTTAAAAAAACACGTTTAAAATGCTCCTATCTTGCAATCAAATAGCAAGCAATTAAAGAATTTGGGTGGCAATAAGGAAATCAGCCAAAAACTTTGAACGTAAACTTACACCAAGATTTTGTTCTCAACCTAAGTTTTAAGGTTTCGGTACAAGGAAGAGAACAATTTCTTGGTTTATAAAACGATAAGATACCTTTATTCCTGCCTAAGAATGTGCGGGTCGTTCCGCTTGCTAAATTCTTCCTTGGGTTAGGAGGCAGGAGTTTAAGGTATCATGTATTCGATTCCACAAAAATCATACGCGTCTTCAACTTCCTTTATTCAAAAAATCATCTAAATCTCGCAGTGTTTTCCCCGGCACTTCTGCTTGCGGCATGTGCCCCACACCTTTATAAACCATCAAACGGCTATTTGGAATTTCCTTGTGAAATTTATAAGCATCCGTCACAGGAATAATTCGATCCTCCATCCCCCACATCAATAAAGTCGGTTGCTTGATTTTTTTGATCAACTTCGTCGTCGCGGAAACCTCCTGAGTTGCAAATCGAACCATAGACATCAAGTTGCCTTCCCGATTGATCAAGCCATAATATCGGTTGATGTCGTGTTCAGAAATTTTCGTTTTATCACCATAAGCATTCGCTAAGAGGCGTTTGATGACAAAACGAGGAATACCCGTTTTAAGAAGTTCTTTAAAAGCAGGTTTTTTAGCAAATTCAACCGTTTTCGGTTTCGTCTGATCCGTAAAATAACCCGCAGGACTTAACAGAATAATACGCTTGATCACCTCTGGATAGCGAGCGCCCAACTCCCAAGTAAGCCAACCACCAAAAGAATTTCCCGCAATATAACACTCTTTGATCTCCAAATGATCTAAAAACTGTTTTAAATAAAGCAAGTACGGTTCCGTATCTATTTGGTGTTTTGGAGGAATATCAGACAAGCCAAAACCAGGCAAATCCAATCGAATCAGTCGATACCTATCCGAAAGTGCATACACCCAATGATCCCAAATATGTAGGGAAGCCGAAAATCCATGAAGCATTATTATAGGAAACCCCTGACCTTCATCACGATAATGTATCCGAAGGCCTTGTACCTCTACAAACTTCGATAGATAATTGGTATATAAGTCATCTGCCTCTCGCTTATTAAGGATGTGATACCCTTCTGAAGTAGAAGAAGAAAGCAAATAAACCCCAAACTTTGTTAATGCTTCACCAAAATACTTTTTCACTCAAAAAATTATTTTAAAAAGGGAATACACAATCTTAACAAAAATAACAAATTAATTGAAAAAAGGGAATTTTCTCTGCTCAATCCAAGCATTCCTAAAAAACTTAACCGTTTTTTTGAAAAATTTTACAAAATATTGTCATAATTGATAATCAATGCTTTAAAAAAAGTTGGCTAAACTTCCGTAACCAGAATAAAAAATGACTAAAAATAAACATAACCTAGTTTTTTTCAAAATTTTACCCCTTCATGATTAAAATTATTAGACAAATGGTTTATCTTTAAGCATTGATTAATCAATGCCTTTATTTTTATTGCCTTCATCCTTTCGTTATGGCTAGTATTTTTGAACATTTTCAGCGACAGGCATCTTTTGAGGTGCCCTCTATTGCATCTACATCCATTTATTTCCAACTCAACTTCGATGAGCTAGGAGCCTTTCTAAAAATTGTTGATAGAAAAGGACATGAAGTTGAAGTCAGCCATCTCAATTATAGTGGCGTATTGAGAAATGTAGTGCGTATTCTTGACCAGATTAACATCAAAAACAGTTTTCTGATAGATTGGGAACGCACGGAAAATCGAATTTACCTAGCGGAACACAGTTTCCTCCTAGATTTGTTGGTTCAATGTGATAATTTGGTCGATGCCAAAATGAATCCCATCAAATACCATGATACTCCAGGCAAAATATGGGTCAACATCAAGGAGAGAGATTATTGGGGTACACGCCCCACCAATCCCGTCTATAACAGCCAAGTATTAGTAGAACACCAAAACATCGCTTATTCAGAGTTCCAACTTTTAGGCGAACGAATGATTTTGCAAGAAGGACGATTGATCAAAGTTGAGGCTTTAGGCAGCAATTTTATGGAATTGCTGCACTTCAATACTAGCCTAACCGAGGAAGAATTGCCCATCTTTTTGTCCATCCTCTATTCCAACCTTGATAATGTTGCCTTAAAATACAAGCACTATCGGCTGAATTACAGCGAAGATCGAATTTTTGCTCGGCCTTGTATTATTTTTGAAAAAATAGATATCGACAAGGCACTCTTGATGCGCATAAGCTATGTCCTGCCCAACATGGACCCCGATATTCTGCAAAAGTTTGACCTCTATCGTTATGCTGAGATTAATGATTTGGAAAAAACCATTTCTATTAAGATCATCGAACAAGATTCTAAGGAAGAGCTCGCAAAGAAAATGAATCGCTTGTTTAAAAAGCTTCGTGGAGTTCGGAAAGAATATCCCGAAGTTATCCAAGAGAATGATTTATTCGTTATCCCTCAAGAACTTGCCGCCAAATTTATTTATGGTGAACTTCCCAATTTGCTGACAGAGTTTGTCGTATATGGTGCTGAGAAATTAAATTCTTACAAATTTACGGCAAAAACGCCTACGCTTAGCCTCAACATCTCTCACAGTATTGACTATTTCGAAGGAGATGTATTTCTTCATTTTGGTGACGAAAAAATAGGCTTATTCGAAGCCTTATCTCAATTTAACAAGCAGAGCTACATCTTGTTAAATGATGGTACACATGCTTTAGTGAAAGACTCCTACATGAGAAAACTAGAGCGGATATTCAAGGAAAGTGGAAACAAAGCAAGCTTCTCTTTCTTTGATTTGCCCCTAATCGAGGAATTGATCGAAGAAAAAACGATAAGTAACTCCTTGCAAAATTCAAGGGAAATCTTTGAAGGCTTCAACAAACTAGAGGAGGAAAAAACGAATCTTCCCGACATCAACGCTACCCTACGTCCCTACCAAGTCGAAGGCTATAAATGGCTGCAATACCTAAACAGTATAAATCTTGGTGGCTGCTTAGCAGACGATATGGGTCTAGGGAAAACCCTGCAAACCATTACCTTACTTGCTTCAATCTATCGACAAAGCCATGAACCCACCCTTATCGTTATGCCTAGGAGTTTGCTTTTCAATTGGAAAAGTGAGGTAGAAAAATTTGCCCCACAGCTTAGCACCTACACCTTCTATGGTCAAGATCGTGATTTGTCACAAGCCCTCAAAGCAAATTTAATTTTTTCGACTTACGCCATCGTTCGAAATACCATAGAAGATCTGAAAGACATTTCCTTTCATTACATTATTCTCGATGAATCTCAAAACATTAAAAACATTAACGCTTTGACAACCAAAGCTATAATGGTTTTGAAAGCTGAACATCGATTGGCCTTGAGTGGAACACCGATAGAAAATAATCTTAGCGAATTGTATTCCCTTTTCCGCTTTCTAAATCCTACTATGTTTGGCACACTTCGTAGGTTCAACAGGGATTACATCGTTCCGATACAGAAAAATTACGACAAAATCGCCATTCAGTTCCTGCGCAAAAAAATATATCCTTTCGTTCTTCGTCGTTTAAAACGAGATGTTCTTAAGGATTTACCCGATAAGATAGAACAGACCTTACTCATAGAAATGTCTGAGCCTCAAAAACAACTGTACGAAAGGCGGCGACAATATTACCAAAGAGAAATCAAGGAGCAAATTGCGGAGAAAGGTGTGCAAAAATCACGTTTCTTCGTTTTCCAAGCCTTAAATGAGTTGCGCCAAATTGCTTCTATTCCTGAACGACAATCTAGCGGCCAAGTACTTTCCCCAAAACGCGAGCTACTCCATGATCGCTTAATGGATGCTATCGCAAACGGCCATAAAGTCTTAATCTTTGCAAATTTCCTTTCTGCTATTGAATTAATAGGGGAACAGCTTGACAAAGAAGGCGTTGACTATGTTGCCATGACAGGTTCTACCCGCGACCGGCAAGCATTAGTCCACCGTTTTCAAAACGATTTTAATTGCAAAGCCTTCTTAATGACTTTAAAAACGGGGGGTACCGGCTTAAACCTAACGGCTGCGGACACCATTTTCATCTTCGACCCTTGGTGGAATGCCTCCGCTGAAGCTCAAGCCATTGATCGAGCTCATCGCTTTGGGCAAAAAAATAAAGTCCTCGCCTACAAGCTTATAGCCAAGGATACTATTGAAGAGAAAATTCTAAAACTACAAGAACTCAAAAAAGAACTGTTTGACAATATCATCAGCGCTGACGGTGCAGGATTAAAGTCATTATCCGAAGAGGACATTGATTTTATACTAGGATCCGAGCCTTCTTCTTGAAGAAAGTAACCTTGGATTCCTTAAAGTTAATCATCAAAAATTTAAGCATATGGAAACGACGACACAGTATAAAAGAATGGTAGAACCAGCTTTCCGCTTGCAGTACTCAAAAGAAGAACTCGAAGGGGAATGGAAAAAATACATCTTCGACTTTATCTCAAAAGAAAAACAACTCTTAGCTAGAGAAGGCGTGGATGAACACCATAACTTTATGGGTAAAGGTTTTTTTACGAAAGCAGACCTAGAAGAACTTTGCACCTTGCCTTTTTTGAAAAAAGAGGTCTTTATTGGCTTTTTAGCAAGCTTACCAGAGGAGGTAAACCAAGTATTTCAAGCATTAATCTGGGAACCCAAATTACATCAAACCGATTTAAAAGAAAAATTGGGTATAGATATTTGTTCTGAAACTCAATTAAGTAGTTACAAAACCGATACAAGATTAGCCGTAAAGCGCCCATACCGTATATTCAAAATCGTCGATCACAGCGAAGAAAGCAAATCGAGCTACAATAAAGACCACTCCTTTTCCTTGTTTTTGCCAGAAAGCATCCGAGCAGCAGCAGCAAAACTAGTCGATTTACCCCCTAGTGCAATTATCCGCCCAGCAAACGAAATCGAAAAAACCGAATATGTTTATACCTCGGGTGAAAGAGACATCGCCATAGAGCTTAAGCAACTCGTACACTACGTACACCAAGGAGAAATTAACCTTACGGCTAAGGGGCGTCCCGCTCTTTCCAGCTTCAATAAAATGCAACGAAAGCTCAATCTCAAAGAATTTTTTCCCAACAATAAAACCAAAGAACTAAAAAACATGAGGAGCGCCCTCCTAGCAAGCCTCATCGTCACCGTAAGAAAAAAAGACTCCGCCGAAGAAATTGGCGACCTCGTAAAAAAACTAATCAACAAATATTACGCAACCTTCTATGAAAGCGGCGCAAGCCTACTTTACTTCATCAAAGGAATTGCCTCTGCTTCTAGTACAGACATGAAGGAGGTCGAAGAGTCTTTTGTGGGTATGTTGTACAAACTTCCACTAGGAAAATGGGTTTCCTACGAGAATATCTACGACTATTTGAGATACAACTTCCTTCCCATTGCACCCCTCAACTACAGTTTCGCCGCCAGCAAATTGCACCATGTTCATAGAGAATACGTCCCTTCTCCGTTTTCAAATCCTATGTTTATAGGAGGACACCATTCCACCGTAAACCATAAAAAACAATTTATTCTAGAAAGAAACTACACCCAATTTATCCTAGAACCCTTTGTAAAAGGAACCCTTTTCCTCTTCTCTGCCTTCGGCCTACTTGATGTCGCCTTTAACAAGCCCAATACCAAAGAGTTAGGAGAAACTTATTACTCTCCTTACGACGGCCTTCGTTATGTCAGACTTACAAAACTTGGCGCCTATGTAACCAAGCAAGACGCTAGTTATTCAGCACCCGATGTCAGCCTAAAAGCAAGCATTAGCCTCTCTCCAGAAAACCTAATGATCACAACCAATGAAAACGATGATATTGCCGCTGTTTTCTTGAATTCCTTTAGTGAAAAAATAGGCCCCAATCGTTACCGTACCGATTATTCTATATTTCTAAAAGACTGTGAAACCAAGCATGAGTTGAGGAATAAAATCGCCTTCTTCAAACAAACGATGGAGGAAAACATCCCCTCCAATTGGAAAATCTTTATGAAGGAACTAGAACAAAAGATTGATCCTTTAGAAACCGTAGAAGAAGTCACCATCTTCAAAATTCCAGAATCCAATAAATCCCTCATTCACATTATTGCAAGAGACGCTGTTTTAAGAGAACTGACCATAAAAGCAGAAGGCTATCACATCCTAGTCTCCAAGGAAAATAATGAAAGTTTCAAAAAAAGATTACAAGATTTCGGGTATTTGATGTCTTGATGCTCAAAGAGTCTTAGAATATCATTTAAGAAGTATGATGTTTAGTATTTGCTAGCAAAAAATATAACGCTCACCTCATATCTTGAAGAAGAGCCTTTTCGGAGTAGCTTCAAACTTGCGATCAAGGAGTAATTTCCTGACAATAAACCTTTTAGTTGTAATTTGGGCAGCTAATCCCGCTATCCGCTTGTATTCGGCACTGCTTCAGGTGGTTC
>JAHDHB010000269.1 GCA_020631545.1 Saprospiraceae bacterium
ATTCTATCCCAATAACGAGTTTGATGACGGATTTAAAAGCTAAAGATGAACGTCTTGCCCTTCTTGAAAGAAGAGAAAAATCAAGAAAAAAAGAATTGTTTATCGATGAAAGTGTCAAAAAATGGAGAAGGAAACATTCTATTCCTTTCGTATTCAGTCTAATTGGTTTTGGCCTCGGTGTTTGGTATTTGTATGATGCAGCAGGAGGAGATATGGAAGAAGCCAAACGAATTTTTACAGCGTGGAAGGAAAATCTTCTTATGATTGTAGTGTTGTTTCTCCTAGGCCTTATATTTTCCTATTCTACAAAAATGATTTACAACTGCTGGTTTAGTCATTCCCAAATTGAAAATTTCAAAAAAGGCATCAAATTACCCGAGGATTTTAACTAAAAATGCTGATGCTGCACGAAACGATGACCTATCGGATAAAATCCAACGCTACGATACAGCTACCAACGCGCTTTAGCCCATTCCATCGCCTCTTTTTTAGTAAAAAACGTCCAAGCCACAATCCTGCTGGACTTATTGCCTTGTCCCATAGCGATGGTTCGCACACTTTTTGCGCCTATTTTATCTAGCGATTCATACACACTTTTTAGGTGGGACTGCTTGGAAATCAAGGTGGAAAACCAGCAGCAATTATTCCCAAATTTTCTGCTTTCGCGAATCATGTCCTTCACAAAACGCTTTTCACCACCTTCGTAGCACAATTCACTAGCTTGTCCACCAAAATTTAAGATTGGTTTCTTCGTTTTTTTACCTTTTAGATTGTTTAGCTTCCTTTGCGTACCAGCTTGAGCCTCTTGGAGTGAGGTATGGAATGGTGGATTGCAGATGGTCAAATCTACTGTTTCTTCTTTTTGGAGGATATTGTAGAAAAAATCCTTGGCATTGGACTGTAATCTAAGCTCGATATGGCCTGTTAAAACAGGATTTTGATCAATGATTTGCTGCGCATTTTCAATAGATTTTGGATCGATATCCGAACCGATAAATGACCAACCATATTCTTGATGACCAAGAATGGGATAAACACAATTTGCCCCGACGCCTATATCTAAAACTTTTATCTTGTGACCTTTAGGAAGGTGGCCGAAGTTATTTCCTCGCAATAAATCAGCGACATGATGGATATAATCCGCTCTTCCAGGAATAGGAGGACAGAGGTAGCCCTCTGGAATATCCCAATACACCAAACCATAATGCTGCTTCAAAAGCGCCGTATTCAGCATCTTCACCGCAGCAGGATTAAAAAAATCAATCGATTCATCCCCGTAAACATTCAAGGAAACATATTCTGCCAATTCAGGGCAATGCGTTATAAGTGCTTTTAAATCATAGCGTTCGCGATGTTTGTTCCTAGGGTGTAATTTTGATTTTACCTTCGGATGTTCCCTCTTTTTATCAAGCATTCGTTCTAATAATTTTGTGCAATGGGCTAATAAACAAGCACAAATATAGCCGTTTTTACCAGAAAAAGGTTGTAAGACCTGCATATATATGCTATTTGAAACCGATTCTTATGTGAAACCTTAAATTCCTTAAAAATCTTATAGGGTAAAAAACACGCCATATCCATCCATCATCTATTTAAATCTAAACAAAATTTATTATCATTGTACTTTCAATCCCAGCCACATCTAAAAAACTATGCTTCAGATGCGCTTTTCCCTGTTTTTTGTTTTCGTACTCATCTCAAACAACTTACTAGCCCAAGACTTTAATCATCAACGTATTATCAATCCAAAAGATGTGACCATCGCTAGAGATAGTTGGGGAGTGCCGCATATCTATGGTAAGACCGATGCCGATGCTGCTTACGGCTTAGCTTGGGCGCACTGTGAAGATGATTTCCGAAATGTACAAGAAGCAATTCTAGCCATCAATGGGAAACTTTCGCAAGCAACGGGGGTAGATGGCGCTATTTTAGACGTTGGTGCCTTCATTATTGATGCCAAAAACACGGTAAAAGCACAATACGAAACCGCCTTTTCTACCAAGTTCAAGAAGATTTTAACCGCTAATGTTCAGGCTATTAACGATTATGCACAGGGACATCCGAAAGAAATATTGATTAAAGATGTTTTTCCTGTTACTGAGCAAGATATTGTGAGTGGTTATGTGCTGGCGCAAGGCTTATTGTCCTCTGCTTTTTTCAATATTGCTCGGACATTTACCAATAAAATGATCAAGCCGAATGAAGACCAACTCAAGGCAGGATCGAACGGCTTTGCACTGAATAGAAACAAGACGGCAGATGGTCGTACCTACATGTTTTCCAATACCCATCAACCTTTAGAAGGGGTAGTCGCTTGGTATGAAGCGCATGTGAATAGTGAGGAAGGATGGAATATGCTAGGGGGGACGTTCTCGACAGGCGTTACGATTTTTGTAGGAACGAATGAACACCTAGGCTGGACGCATACCACGAATTATCCGGACTTTTGTGATACTTATGAGTTGCGTATGCATCCGAGAAAGAAAAACCACTACTATTATGATGGAGAATGGTTGGAATTGGAAGAACGTAAAATTCATCTAAAAGTAAAGATAGGATTCCTAAAACTACCTGTAAAAAAGACCTTTTATGTGAGTAAATATGGGCCTACGCTCAAAAATAAGGAAGGCTATTATGCTTTCCGTTTCGCTGCTGGTCAAGACATTCGCTCTGCGGAAACTTGGTTTTGGATGAATAAGGCGAAAAGCAAGGAAGAATTCATGAAGGTGGTGGCAGAATTGGGCTTGCCGAGCCAAAATATCATCTACGGAGACAAGGAGGGGAACATCTCAATGATTGGCAATGGCCTTTTCCCTTATCGCGATCCTGCTTATGACTGGAAAGGTATTTTACCCGGCGATACTTCGGCTACGTGCTGGAAAGCTAATGAGTTTCATCCTTTTGAGAAGCTAGCACAACTGCACAATCCTAGCAGCGGTTATGTTTATAATTGCAATAACACGCCTTTTTCTGCTACGGATCCTGCTGAAAACCTCAAAAATGAAGATCACGATCCTACTTTTGGCTACCAAACGGAAGAAACGAACCGCAGCATACGCTTCATGGAACTGATGGAGGGAAAAGGAAAGGTAACTTATGAGGAAATGAAGGCGATGAAGTATGATCGTCAATATGCTTCAAGCACCTTCTATACCAAAGGCTTAGAAAATTTGGATATGATGTTGGAAATCTCACCCGAGAAATACCCAGACCTAGCGGATGTCTTGCAACGGGTAAAAGATTGGGACAGAAAGGCTAATGTAGAAAGTACGCAGGCTTCTTTTATGATGGTAACGGTATCATGGTTCACTAAATTCCTAGAAGATGAAGTCCGAATGGATTTAAAAAACAGTTTAACTGAAGAGCAAGTTGTTGATGCTTTACGCTATGCTAAAAAGTTCTTACTCAAGCATTATGGAACCTTGGATGTGCCGCTTGGAGATATTCAAAAACACGTCCACGGAGAGGTAGCGCTTCCTATCGGAGGAATGCCTGAAATGCTTGCGCCTACTTATGTTCATCCTTACAAAAAAGGGCAATTTAGAAACATCATGGGCGAGTCCTATATCCTTATCGCTCAATATGATGACAGCGGTTTAGTAGACTTAGAAACCATTCATCCCTTCGGCTCCTCAAATCGTCCCGAAAGCCCACATTATACCGATCAAATGCCCCTATATGCTAAACAGCAATTGAAAAAAATGACGCTGGACAAAGAGGAAATCATGAAGAATGCTGTTCGAGTCTATTCGCCCGAACCCAATATAACGAAGGAGGATTTATGATTTATGATGTATGATGTAGATTTTGCTTTGCAAAATCAGCTATGGTACATAGTGTTTCCTACACAGGCATAGCCAATAAAAAATCGTTCAGCTTATATGCCTTAAAAAAGGTCGCAGACCTCCTTATAAGCCTTCTGCGACCAGTAAGTCACGTCATGCTTATATCCTCTTATAAGCCTTATATGGTAAAAAACCGCCAAAACGGTCAACCCCTAACTCCGAACAACTAAAAACGCCGAAACACCTACATCCCAAATCAAAATTCATCCATCATATTTTTTCTCCGTCATTCCTTTGTAAATAATGCATACAGTGTCTTATTTAAGTACATATTCTTGGTCTTAATGTTTGCTATTGGTCAATTCACCGAGTAACTTTGTGGAAGTAAAAACGATTCAGGATGAAGTATTCGGGTATAGCCCTACTATTATGTTTAAGCCTTCAAGGATTTTGTCAATCGACCTACCAGTCGTTGACCATGGATTTTTTGTATGCTAACCACATCTATTATAGTTTTGAAAATGGAGAAACGGCTAATGCTTCTGGAAAAACTTGGAACTTAGGCTTTTCTGTACCTGGCCGAGCAGGAGGAGGGGTGTTTTTTAATGAATATGCTGAACGCGATTTGCGTGGTGCTGTGATGCAAGCCGCACCAACCAATAACTTTAATGATGTTTTTACGATTGCTGATTTAGTGGGGCAAGATTCACTTAGAAATGAAGAAACAAACTGGCTATCAGGAGCTTTTAATCTTCAAAATGATCCTACGAATAGTGCTGATTATGGTTGGGGGACGTATGAACAAGGGCGTGGGGTGATAGGAAATAAGGTGTATGCTGTGGCTTTACCAGATAGTTCTTATAAAAAATTAATGTTGGATTCCTTGACCGAAGCGGGTGTTTATTACTTCCGGTATGCCAATTTAGACGGCTCGAATCTAGTGAGTAAAAGCTTCAATATCAATGATTATCCAGACCAAACCTTGGTACATTACTCCATTGTAAATGATGCATTTGTTCAAGTAGAGCCTTCGGATTGGGATTTATTATTTACTCGTTATATTGCTTATACCAATTTTAATGGTGGGGCGGATTTTGTGAATTATAATGTAACGGGCGTCTTGACCAATCATGGCGTAGAAGTTGCTGAGTTAGATGGTGTTGGCGCTACGAGTACCATTGAGCCCGAGGACTATATAGGAGCGTTAATTCTTGATAATGATGCTATTGGACATGATTGGAAAGAGTTTTTTCTGGATGATTTTGTGTGGATATTGGATTTTGACCGTGCTTATGTTCTTCGTTTACCGGATGGGCGTTTAGGTATTTTGCGGTTTATTGATTTTGAAGGGGCCTTTTCAGGGGTAATCGTTATAGAGCAAGCTGGTTTTGAGCCCGTAGCTAGCTCGAATGTTGAAAATGTTCAAATCGAAAACTTAGCGGTGTTTCCAAATCCTAGTCACGGAGCACTAAATTTGGTGTATTATATGAAACAAAATCAAGAGAACCTGAACCTAAAAATAAACAATTTACTAGGGCAATGTGTTTATAATGGGCAATTGTCAGCCAAGCAAGGGCTAAATGCACAGCGTTTGGATTTAGATTTGCCTGCTGGTCAATATTCAGTGAGTATTCAAGCAACAAATGACAGGCTTTCTAAGCGGTTAGTTGTTGTTAATTAATAATTTGTGAACTATGCGGATTTACCGCATTTGTCCATGCGCAGTTTTATCGTATTTACATTGCTGTTAAGCCTTTCTACTGGCGTTTTTGCGCAGGACACCCTTCCTTTGCCCAATTTTGATTCTCTTTTTACTACAATTAACTTGGACAATATTGTCGTGACGGCTCAATATGCGCCTACCGATAGCCGTAGTTCTGTTTTTCCTGTTTCGATTATTTCCAAGGAAACCATAGAGTTGCGAGGGGCTAGCAATCTTGGCGAGCTGCTTGGGCAAGAATTGAACATCTCCTTGAATGAAGATGGCGTTTTTGGCACAAACCCGAGCATTCAAGGAATGGGGGGAGAGAATGTTTTGATACTGTTGGATGGGATTCCTATGGTTGGGCGACAAAATGGAGAGATTGATCTTAACCAGATTCCTATGGATAACATCATTCGTATTGAGCGGATTGATGGCCCCATGTCAGCGATATATGGCAATAATGCACAGGCTGGTGTGATTAATATTATTTCTAAAAAATCACAGGTAGAACCTTTTGAATTTGACTTAAATACGCAGGTTGAAACGATTGGAATCCTAAACAGCTCAGGTAGGGTAGGGGGACAACTGGGCAAGAGTTTCATTCAAGGCGCAGGGCGCTATTTTTCCTTTGATGGGCATTCGGATACGACTTCTCGTTCTGCTTTTTGGCGACCGAAAACACAACTTGGAGGGGATTTTTTGTTTTCTCATGATTTTGGAAAAGAACGAACTTTACTCTATAAATTGCAGTACTTGGATCAGGAAATAGCTGATTTAGGGGACATGCGCAGGCCTCAATTTCTTCCTTATGCTTTTGATACCTATTATAACACGAAAAAGTTAGATAACTTTTTGATTTTTAATGGTGAAGTACTGAATAAGCATTATCTAGATTTTACAGCAGGGTATAGTACCTTGAAGCGTGAAACGGATGCTTTGCAATACTATATTGAGGAGGATTCTATAAAAACGATTGCTCAAGATACGTCCTTCATTCGTGCTTTTACGAATCGTGCTGTAATTGCCAGTCAATATGGGGGCAAAATAGAATTTAGGGCAGGATATCATTTAAATTATGAAGCGATAAAGAGCGAGAATCTATTTGACGCTCAGCTTAATCGGAATCAATTTGCAGCGATTGGGGATTATTCCGTTTTTGGTACTTTACAATACCGTCCGCTTAGTAAATTGGTGCTAGAATCTGCTGTACGGTTTACTTATAATACAGGGTATAAAGCACCGATTACGCCTTCTTTTCATGTGAAATATGAGCTTTCCAAACCTTTGATTTTACGTGCTTCCTATGGTAGAGGATTCCGCGCGCCGTCCGTCGACGAGTTGTACTTTGAGTTTAGAGATGTAGGGCATCCCGTAATTCTTGGAAATTCAGCGCTTAAAGCTGAAACTTCGCATAATTGGAGGACACAACTATCTTATAAACAAAACCTTAATAAAAGTCATACCCTTGGCTTTGATGTTGCCTTGTTTTTTAGCTCCTTTACAAATAAAATCGATTTGGCACAAATCGTTAATACCAATACCTATACTTATCAGAATTTTCAAGATACGCTTAATTTTGGGGTGAATTTACTAGGAAATTATTCTTGGAAAGACTTTTCAGTCAATGCTGGTCTTTCGGTTACAGCGACGAATAACGATCTTCCTGATTTGTCTACCGATAAGCCGACCTACGCTGCTCGAATCACCATGAATCAGGTGGTGAAGTATCATTGGAGAAAGGCAAAACTCCATTTTTCCTTGTTTAGTAAAGAATATTTCCGCCAAACATGGTATTATCAGGATGATGGGGATAATGGCGCGGTCACAAAAGGCTTCGTAGATCCTTACGTTTTAATGGATTTTACGGCCAATAAAAGGTTCTGGAAAGATAGAATTTCCTTGACAATTGGCGTTCACAACATTTTGAATGTGAGTAAGATAAATAGTGAGGGGCCAGTGGCTATTCATAGTAGTGAAGATGGCTATACCGATGTTCATTGGGGGCGCAGTTTTTTTGGGAAAATTGGAATCCATTGGACGGCAGGGAAATCCAAGGAAAATTTTTAATTGATAATTTCGAATTGTTTACTTCATCTCATCTAAATTGGATAATTTTGCATGTTGTCGGTTTTTTCCTTGCCTTATAACGTTCAACATTCTTACTTTCTAATTTATCCATCGAATCCATGAACCATTTCATAAGCCGTATCCTCCCTTTTTGCTTAATATTCTCTTTGTTTGCTTGTAAAAATGAGCCTCCTGCTGTAACAGATAACAAGAAGATAATCAGCGAGAAATCCGTTGATCAAATCATGCGAGAGCAGTGGTATCCTAGTGTAGAAAAGGCCTTGAAAGCACCTGAAGAAGTGCTGATACTAGACTTGGGGAATAAAGAGTTGACTGCTCTTCCTAAGGAGATTGAGCAGTTGAAAAATCTTCAATTTCTTTCCTTGAAAGGGAATAAATTGAAAAACCTGCCTGATTTTTTGGCTGATATGCCTAATCTTTCTTACATCAGTTTGGATGGAAATGAATTGACGGAAATCCCTGCTGCTTTATTGCAAGCCAAAAAATTAGAAACCTTAAGTTTGGATAATAATCAATTGACTTCTTTGCCGGATGGTCTTGCGGATCTGCCTGCTTTGCATACGCTATATTTGGGGCGAAATCAATTTGAATCCATTCCAACAGTGCTTGAAAAATGCAAGCAATTGAAATATCTAAACTTCGGAGGGAACAAGATTAAGGCTATTCCTGAATGGATTTCAAGCTTACCCAATTTGGAAGTCTTATTCTTATGGAAAAATGCATTAACGGAACTCCCTTCTTCTATTTTTGAACTTAAAAAGCTTAGGCAGATAGATTTATCTAGTAACAACCTTACGAATTTACCTAGTCAGGTAAATCAATTTTCTAAACTTACACACCTAAATTTAGGTAAAAATCAAGTGAAAGAGTTGCCAAAGGAAATCGGAGAACTTTCCCTTTTGACGAAATTGGATGTGGGTGACAATCAACTGACTAATTTGCCGAGTAGTATTTTTGATTTGAAGAATTTGCAAACGATAAACTTATCTGGAAATTCCTTGCCTAAGGGCTTAGGAGAAAAGGTGAAAAAACGTTTTCCAAAAGCTACCTTGTAGTTTGTAGATTCTTTTATTATAGTAGAAAGTGTCTTATCTAAGACAACATAGGATATAAAACTCGCTTATCTTTGTAAGGAAGCAAGGCTAAGTTATACTTTGTTTCATAGTTTTTCATAATCGGGTTTCTAGTCCGTAACATTCTCCCAAGTTTGTTACGGACTTTTTCTTTTTTATGGCTCTCTACCTTCTACAAGAAGCACAAAATT
>JAHDHB010000270.1 GCA_020631545.1 Saprospiraceae bacterium
TTTTCCGTTTAAAACTTTGTGTTCTTTGTGCTCTTTGTGGCAAAAAACACACGTAATATTAACTCCTAACTAAAATCCCCCTTCGTTGTATTGGTGTTGTAATAAAAGGGTATTTATCTTGAATATCACGCAAGATTTCCAAGCAAGTGGCTTTGTCTTCTATAGCACTTAAGGCAGAAATACGTGTAAGAATTTTAACCGTAAGTTTCGCTACTTCTTCTTCCTTCATCGACTCTGTAAGTAAGAAATGGAATACCCGATCTTTTGCTACTCTAGCCTTATTTACTAAGGACAAAACTGTGATGAAATAATGTTCTAGTTGTTGGATATTCGCTAGATTATCGCCAGCAAATCTGGTCAAATAATTCGTAGCAAATAGCTGTAACTCTGCTCTTGGATGCTGACTCAGTTTCAATAAATAGGCCGTTCCATCTTCATTTTTGAAGTGTTTAGTTATTAGTTGCCTTCCAAATGCTTGTACATCAGGCCTTACGCTATCGCAGATACCAACGAGTAGGGTAGGAGTCCAATCGGATTCCTCAAAGTTCGTTTTAAAAAAATCAAAAGCAAAAGCGCGTGCGTCCGTCCATTTCGAATCCAAGATTCGCAGAGCCTCTTCTTTCTCAAACTTAACACGTTCAAGATTATTCTGATACATCGCCCAAGCCGTTCTTCGTGCTTCCAGTATTTCGTGGTTAGCGATGCCGATGATTTGACGCATGGTCAAATCTTTTGCTTGGACATGTTTCTTTAGTAAACCATAGCTCATGAGCCGGTGTAAATTCGGCATTGAGTAACCGAAGGGCAATTTTTTGTTCTATTTGTCCTAGAAAGGGTTCTAATTCTGTAGAAAGTAACTGTAGGATGTATAAATGCGCACCTTCGTAACGTTCTTTTTTCCAGAGTTTTGGGATGAAGAACATCGTTGTGTCATGGCCGAAATCTGGATTTTTATTAGCAAGGCGACTGATAATTGGACGTACTGCGAGTCGTATATCTTCCTGTTTTGAAAGGCAAAAACCAATAATTACGTCTTGCCTTAGGAGCAAGACTTCATCAGGTAATTGACCAAATAGCCCTACGCCCAATTCGCGTATTCTAGGAGATTTTGCTTGGAGTAGGATAGTGAAGATTCTGTCGGGTAGATCTTGTGCTTTTGTTTGATGCTGAAGGAGTAGTCGCCCACCAAAATTTTGTATTTCAAGGAGTTTGTGGCCTAGTAGCTCACGGATAATCGGTAGCCCGATTTTGCGTAGTTTATCGCTAAACGTAAGCATTAAAATCTCTGCAATATCTTTTGCGATAGCTTCCTCTTTTAAAGAGATTATTTCAGCAAAAACACGCATGATGATGACGTCGGCCTCTCGTTCTGTGAAAATAATGGAAGCTATTTTCTCTTTGATCCACAAGCGTATATCGCTATGAGGGCTAACGATAAGGCTGGCAATAAAACTTGTGTTTTTTAGTAAAGTCGTTCGTTGTTCTTTAATCCAGTTTATGGCAAGGTCACGAGCTATTTTTACAGGGCTATTGACAAGCGCGATTAAGAGTTCTTGATTCGGATTTCGTGGGTTGTACATGGCCTTTGCCAAAGAAATTCCAAACTCAACGGTTTGAGGAAAAGGCTTGCTAATGAGGCGAATAACAAAATTCGGATCTATTCTTTCAAGCAATTCTGGATGCCGTTCTAAACCCTTCATGGCAAATTCATCAACACGCTCAACCTTACTTTCTGCAAGCAAATGCAAGTAAGCATGGGGCATTTGATCCCAAAGGTTTGGATAGGCTTCTTCCCGGCTTTTTGGCGCTGTATCTCCTGGTTGATAAGGCTTTCTACAACTATAAGCTTTTTCATTTTCAAGGAGTTGGTAGCGCGAGCTTTTCCCGTAAAGAATGCTGTAAAAAGCTAAGTTTTTGGAATAACTATCGTAATGTACATATTCATTTCTTCTCCTTCTAGACCAGTTATATTTAGCTCGTTTTTTCCAAGGCCTATCCTTGTCTTTACTATCATCATAAGCCAATAGAATGCCCATTGCCATTTTTACGTAAGCTGGATCATTGAGCTCCCCTGTCCGTTTTAAGGTCTTAAGGACTCGACGCTTAAGATAGGCTTTTGTGTCAGAGGAGAAGGCCAGTTGGGAATTCGCTTTTTTTAGTTCTTCCTTTTGGTAGACCCACTTGTGATTTACACGAACTCTATAAGAGGATTTAAAACCTGCTCTTTCCTTTTCAAATTTATAGGCCAAAAGCCCAAAGACCTCTGCATCTTGGCGGTATTCTGCCATTTTGAAAAGGCGACGTAAGTTTCTAAAATAGCCTGGTTGGGGTTTTAGCTTAGGCAAGATTTCTACGAGAGCTTTGCGTATTGGTCTATATTTTACACTAGCAAGGTAGAGTACTTCTAAGAAGTCGGATTGTTTACGTTTTTGATTTAACGTGATGTTGTTCAGGGTGATGGTGAAATGTTCATAATTTTCATCCCGAATAGCTTTTTGTAAAATTTGCGGGATTTCTCCTAGTAATTCATCAATAAATGCATCTCTCGAAGCGCCATTGAGGAGAGACAAGGTCGCTTCTCGAGCAATATTTTTTATGAAATTGTCCTCATGAATGTATTTTCGAAGCAAGGGAAGCGCTTGGGAATCGCCACAACGACCAAGTGCCCATAAGGCGGAGTAGCGCGTGATGGCGTCATTCTTTTTTGCTATTTGGATGATATAGGGAACGGCTGCTTTTAAGCGCATTTCTCCAGCTTTCCAAACCACTCTTGAGATTTTCCACTCGCCTTTGTATCTATTAGCTGCTGCGCGTACGAGAATGCTTAAAATTCGGATGGCTCCTTGCCGATTTTCCTCCTTAACATCGTCTAGGTTGAAAACTTGAGGGGAATGATGGCGCTCATTTTCACGTCTTCTTGGTGAGAGGTGGTTTTGATTGGACGATCTTTGTCTTCTATTTTGTTCTATAGAAGGACGCTGAGGAGGAGCGTCTATTTCTCTAAAACCTTTTCTTTTTTTGATTTGAAGGAGGTTGAAGAATATCTTTTCTGCCTTGGATCGGCTAACGGCTTGGGTGGTTTTAGTACCCTCCTGTAAGAGTTCACCTCGATTTCCTTGTCTAAAATTAACCACAAATTGATCGCTCCCCACCTTACATAGATCGACCTCGTAAATCTTATCAGCAGAACCCTTTTTGTAGGCCAGAACGACCTGTCGAATGAGTTTCATGTTTGGGGAATGTTTGGATTAAGTAGGTTTTGATTTTATCCAAAAAATGGATGAAATCTTGCCCAATTTAAAGATAAAATAAAGTAATCGCCAAATTTTTTCTAGAATTATTATGCCTTGTGTACAATGATTTTTTAGAAGGAATTAAGAATCTGTAAGTTGAAGACAAAATTATTTTTTGATAATATTTTGTGTTGTTCTTGACATGTGCAACCCTCTGTCTGACGACATCTCCCTCCACAGGGAGAACAAGCTCGCTCCTAGGGTTTTATGGATTTTACTTGGGAGTTTGGACTTTTTATTCCATGCCGTTTAGTTATCCACGATAGCTATCGGGACTTAGTTGTATTTTCGGACATTTCGTCCTTATATGCTCTTAAAAAGGTCGCTGACCTCCTTGGTAAGTCCTTCTTCATCCAAATTATTACGCCAAAACTTATATGCTCTTCTATTACTTATGTGGTTCAAGATACGCCAAAACGGCAACTCGTGTCTCCCGATAGCTATCGTGGATAGCTAAACGACATTGACTTTATTATTTTTAAAAAATGCCTACACTGAAAGGAGAGACAAAATTTTGCCCATTTTTCATTCTCCCTTACTTTTTATGGCTTATTTTTTTTCAATTTCTGTTCTTCTTGATAACTTTGGGTTTATGGAAAAAAGGACAAAGGGTGTGGTGGCTGCTGGCCATCCTCAAACTGCTTGGGCAGCTATTCAGATTTTGGAACAGGGTGGAAATGCATTTGATGCAGCAGTAGCGGCATTGCTATCTACTTGTGTGAATGAGTTTTGCATGAGTTCGCTTGCTGGGGGCTTTTTTGCGAATGTATTGAAGGCCGATGGTACCTCTTTGTTGTTTGATGCTTTTTGCCAAACGCCTATCCACAAACGTCCTATTGAGGAAGTTGATTTTTACCCTTTTACCTTGGATTTTGGCGGTACTTTAGAGGATTTTCATATTGGGATGGGGTCTATTGGTACACCTGGGACGGTGGCTGGTTTATTTGCTATGCACAAGCATCTTTGTAGTCTTCCTTTTGAAGAATTGATTCAACCTGCGCTAGAGATAGCGAGAAAAGGAACCATCGTTGATTCTTTTCAGGAGTTTGATTACAATGTATTGCAGCCTATGCTAAAAGTACATCCTGAATCTAGGAAATTATTTTTTCGAGAGGAAGGTAGCCGTATCGTTCGAGATGGAGAGAAGATTCAATTTCCACTTTTTGCTGATTTTTTGGAAATTCTTGCTAAAGAAGGAGAAGATTTATTTTACAAGGGGGAATTTGCTCAAAAAGTGGCGAAAGACAGCAAGGAGAAGGGCGGTTTTCTAACGTTAGAAGATTTTGAGCAGTACAAAGCCCATATTACCAAACCGCTAGGGTTTACGTATCGCAATCATCGGATTTTGACCAATCCTTTGCCTTCGATTGGAGGTTCTATGATTGCTGTAGCCATGCATTATTTAGAAAACTATAAGCCTTCCATTGTCTATTCTAATCGGGATAAGGAGCATGTGGAACGGCTTTTACATGTATTTTCTAAAATGGCTGCCACCAATCATCGTACTCCAGAGGGATTAGCAGGATTGTTACAAGATAATGGCATTATTTCTAAGCAGGTAGATTCGAAAGGTTTTACACAAAAGCGAGGAAATACGACGCATTTTAATATCATGGATGAGCGGGGGAATGCTGTTTCCATTACTTCTTCCAATGGTGAGGGAGCAGGTTATTTAGCTGAAGGAACGCAGGTTATGTTCAATAATATGCTAGGTGAAGCGGCTTTACTTCCAAATGGTTTTCATTCGTGGACGCCGAATACTCGTCTTTCGTCTATGATGTCTCCGACGATGGTGTTGAATGATCAAGGAAAGATTGATTTGGTTTTGGGTACAGGGGGGGCGGGGAGAATTCCTTTTGCCATAATGCAAGTCATTCATTATTTTATAGACCATAAATTACCGATTGAACAGGCGGTTCATGCTCCTAGAGTACATTTGCAAGAAGGTATTTTTAATTTAGAACCTGGGCTTATGACGAAGGGACTTGAGAAACTTTGTACTTATAAGGAATGGGAGAATAAGGCGATGTATTATGGTGGCGTAAACTCTATCGCTCAACTAGAAAAGGGGAATTTGGATGCCGTCGGTGATTTTCGACGGAATGGTGTAGTTATGAGATGTGAATGATAAGTAGCGAATAACAATTTTCGCTCCTCAAAAATTAGGAGGTTTCAGGTTTTGGAAATGGCCGTTTAGCTTTGCACGAATACGCATTTGCTTCATTCTACGTGCAATAGGAATGAGTTTTTGCAAGTGCTCTAACATCATGTTTTGCCTCATTTTCTCTTCTCGAATAGTTAGAAATTCTAGTTCCTGATCTACCGTAAACCCGACGAGATGGCCTAAGTCAAAGGAAATAAAACTTTCAGGACTATCGGGTAATTTCTTGTTAATCATCAGAATTTCATGCAATTCGCTGATGTTTTCTAGAATCAAACGATTTACCTCAACATCGATCTCTCTAGTAAAGGTTAAAGCGGTTATTTCTGCTGAGGCATAGAGTTTTCCGGGCGTTTTTCGATGAAATTCTTTAATTTTGAAGATGCCAATGGCCTCCGTTCGAATATCTAGTTTCCCATCATCATAACGCTTAGCAATTTCTAACAATTTGATCTCCGTACCAAACTCATAAAGGTGTTCGTCAAAATAAGGCGGAATGCCAAATGTAGTTCCCTGCTCCTCACATTCTTGTATAAGCTGCTTATAGCGAGGTTCAAAAACGTGTAAGTTGAGGCGTTCACCAGGAAAGGCGACGAGTTTTAAAGGAAATAGAGGTAAAATCTTTGCCATAAAGCAAATTTACAATTTATATTTGAAATCTAAGAAAAGCTAAATGCAATATTCTAAAACTAAAGCGGCCAACTCTAAGAGAATTGACCGCTTTATAGATAAATAGGTTCTTAGTCGTAAAAGAGTCGAGCAGTTGAAAGACTCGACGATTGTTTTCTATCGCTTCACAAATTGTAAAGTTTTACGTTCTCCATTACCAATAAATGTTGCTTGGTAAATTCCTTTAGGAAGTTCCTTAAGGTCAAGCGAAATCGTATTGGCTAAGTTGTTGGTTTCTAAAACAGCTTGGCCAAGGATATTGGTAATTCTTAAGATGTCTACTTCGACATTCATGACAATGTTCAATTCTCCGCTAGTTGGATTAGGAAAAAGTTGAACAGCATCAGCAGTGAAGTATTCTTCATTTGCAATAGTACAAGGGTCTATGATATCCGCAGCATAACGTGGGAAAATTCGATAACCATCTGTCAGTGGAGCAGAAAAATCAGATTGTCTACCGATTCCAATTACGGTCATAGGGCCAGTAGGAGCAGGCATTGCGTAAAGATCAACATCATTATCAATTACAAGGTCAAATGTATTAACTCCGTCTGAAATTTCAACGGTGAAGCTGTTTCCTGTACCTGTCCATTGGGTTGGATCCACTAGGTTCATACATTCCATTTGTACTAGGTCGGATTCTGTATCTTCTCCAAGGCTAGTTACGACATCAGGAGTAACAAGTGGATTATTCTGAGAGTTAAGGGTAAGGAAATCAGGTTGAATCTGTGTTAAACCGCCATATTGTCCAATAACACCTCGTATTGTAAGTTCATCACCTTCCGTTACTACATAACCATCTATATCAGAGAAACTAAAGACGCCAATTCCTCCAGTATTATCAATCAAAGTAAAGTCGTAACCGTTAAAGCCTCTAAGATCTATACCATGAACGATACCTGTAAGCTCCACCAATGCGCCGATAGAATCAGCCACACCATCTGTATTTTCGCCCGTCATCTCTGCTATTGTAGCAGGACGGTAATCATTATCTTGAATGGTAACGGTAATGCTGGAAGGACTTCCAATTACACAACCACCTGTACCTGCTGGATTCATCAAGGAAAGTACAAAGGATTCGCTTCCTTCAACAAGTAGGTCATCAATAACTGGAATAGTAAGGGTTTGCGTCAAATCCGTATCAGCAGAAGAGAACGTCAATACTTGAGGACTAGCAAAGGTGAAATCATCTGGTTCTACAGCTGAACCTCCTGCATCTAGAACGACTTCAACTGTACAATCTGTAGCAGAAGTAACAGCGATTTCAACATCAACCGTACCTCCATCTTCTAGAAGACTTGTCGCAGGAGCAGTGAAGCTAAACTCAGGATTCAAAGGTAAATCTGGAGAGTACGTACAAATTGGATAGGGAACAGGGGAAGTGCCGTTCGTTGTTTGGTTATCCATAACATTAATACCACTGTACGTCCAATTACTTCCTACAAAAGTAGTTCCATCAGGCCCTGTTGCATCCTTACGATAAGCCCAACCATCTAAATAGTCCCAAATTTCACCAGAACCATCGACATTAATATCTCCAAAAACATCAATCACGGTCGTATCTTGGAAGAAAAGTTCAATCGCATCATCACCATTTACATTCGCTGCACTGCTAATATAATCTGCATTGAAACCAAAGAAATCCGCAAAGTTCGAACTATCTTGAGTAATAAGAATACAAGCACCAGAATCTACAGCGATAGCAGGAAAGGTAAATTCCGAGCCATCTGAACCACCACCATTATTAGCAGAACCAATACCATAAACACTCAAATCAGGAATATCCGCAGTAGCATAAAGCTCAACAGCCTTCGTCCCTCCTGTAAGTGGGCCATCAAATACCCCAGCAATCAACATGCTTGGCACAGGTGGTGGGGTATCATTGTCATTGATGACTAAGGTAAAGGTCGAATCTGTACCAATGGTCGCGTTATTGGTAGGATTGGTCAATTGTAAGACAAGTGTTTCTGCATTTTCAATCATGGCATCATCTAAGATCGCGATAGCAATGCTTTGATTCGAACCATCATTTGCAGGGAAGGTCACAGTGGTATTCATGAAGGTATAATCCATTGCATCAGCATCAGAAGAAGCTGCCACAATTTCTACATCTACACTAGTAGCTGTTGTTGTATCAAAATCAACAATTGTCAAATCTACATTTATGGTTCCTGCCGCTTCGTCCACTACCCAACTCGCTGTATCGAATTCGATTTCTGGATAAATGAAATCATTATTGGTAATAATAATCGTATCGTAAACATTCGTACCAGCAACAGCATTGTTGGTCAGCATCTCGGTGTCTAAAGCCAAAACAAAATCTTCATCAGGTTCTACATCTAAGTCGTCTGTAATGTTTACAGTTACCGATTGATTCGCAGAAGAACCACCAGGGAACGTAACCATGACAGGTGTAAAGTCATAATCAACCATAGATGTAGCGGTACCTCCTAGTACTAGACCGACATTCACAGAAGTAGCATTGGAGTTCGGATTCGTAATCGTCAAATCTACCGTAGCTGTCCCAGCACCTTCATCCACGCTCATTGAACCCGACGCAAATTCTACGGTAGGCACGACACAAGCATCAACAGCGCCTGGGCTAGCAAAAATCTCTAGTCCATTGGATAAGACGACACCTGTAGCTACTTGTGAATCTGCCCAGTTGGCACCATCTGCATTGTCCAAGCCAGCATCACAAAGTACAATAGAA
>JAHDHB010000271.1 GCA_020631545.1 Saprospiraceae bacterium
TTTTGTCAAACAGTCATTTCAAGCGACAGCGCAGAAAACCACTTAGCACCTTGGCTACCAACAAAGCCCGTCAGCAAAGGCTTTCAAGAGATATTTTACAAAGTGAAATCTGTAAAAATCTTAATGCAAACAGGCGGATATTACTTAAAAAAATGTTAATTTTCATAGCCGAAAAACTAACCTGAACGAAAGAGTTTCGTTCAATTGAAGAGAACATCGCTCCTCTAAAGAGCTACGCAAAAACTAAGATAATGCCTAAATTTTTTACCCAAACTTTTCTGGGATTGATAAGCCTTTATCTCCTGGCTTGTTCCCCTACACCACCAAAACAAGAAACTAATACACCACCTCCTCCTGAAAAAGATGAAAAATTCGAACTTGCTTTTCTTTCAGACAGGGAAAAGGGCCAGTTGGCTATTTTTTTAACCGATGAAGAAGCTGGTTTTTTTGATAAAATTTATGGAGATGCTGATGCAAAAATCTATGGAATTAGTTGGTTTAATGAAGGAAAGAGCCTTCTTTTTGCTGCACAAAAGGAAGACAACTATGATATTTATAGCTTTGATGTAAAAACCAAAAAACTGGATCAACTGACCTTTAGTGCTGCTCATGATTATGCTGCTCATATGTCTCCTACAGCTAAAGAATTTACTTTCGCTTCGGAAAGGCACTTGAAAACGGGAGAAATATATATCTACTCTATGGAAGATAAAAAATTAGATCGTATTACTCAAAACGAAGAATACGAAACAGCTCCTCGTTTTTCTCCCAATGGACAAATGTTAGCCTTCTGCCGCCATATCTATGAACCCGATTCTTCTGGCCATGAAAACAATGGAGAAATTATTCTTTTTGATCGTGCTAGTCGTTTAGAACGAAGATTGACGAACAAAAGTGGTTATGATTGTCTGCCCGATTGGTCCCCTGATAGCCAATCCATTACTTTCCATAGCTGCAATGTAGAAGGTTGCCAAATTTATGTAGTTCCTACGGGAGAAGGCGAACCGATCAACATCACGGATGACGAGTATGATAACCGATGGCCAAGATGGTCACCTGACGGACAATGGATTTCTTACACCTCTTATCGTGACGAGCAAACGGATATCTACCTCATCAAACCTGATGGAACGGGAAAACGAAAACTTACCTCCTATGAAGGACGAGATGAGATTGCCGAGTGGCGAATGCGTTGAACATCATTTCTTGCTAAAACCATGAATAAAATCATTTTTATTTTATTCAATGCAGTGTAAAACCTTTTCTCCTTAACAAAATACTTAGCTAGTGTCTGCTTGGCACTAGCTTTTTTTATGCCCCTACTCTCCTGACCATTCGATTAAGTATAAGATTCTTATAATATGATGCTTTTTTTGCTATTTATTAGTGTAATTTGAACACGAATCCACTTTTTATTTGTAATTTTGGCT
Source organism: Saprospiraceae bacterium (assembly GCA_020631545.1). Classification (GTDB taxonomy): domain Bacteria; phylum Bacteroidota; class Bacteroidia; order Chitinophagales; family Saprospiraceae; genus JAHDHB01. The sequence goes on from JAHDHB010000271.1 coordinate 1,431, forward strand.
CAATGAATTACGAAATATAACGAAATACTTGAGAAAAGGTTTTTAAAATTTGTTTTTCAATATAAGCAAAAGTGACAGACAACACTTGTTTATACAAGCAGATTTACACTAAGCTCTCCTTCACCAAGGAGTATTTCAAGTAAAACACGTTTAAATAGTCATTCAATCTTTGCCTTGATGAACCGAATTTTTTAAACCCTGTGTCGTTGTTGAAACACCTAAGTCAACACACACAAAAATCAACGCATCATGAAAAAATTTCGCCATTTTTATGCCTTTCTATTCACGTTATTAACGACCTTCACTTTTGCCCAAGTGGATTGGGTCGGAAATCTTAGCCCAAACAAAATGGAAATCCTACCAACGGGTAGCGAGTTTATTATATCTTTTGACACCTACAAAGCTAATTGTACAACTGGCGGCAATCAATGCCCCTTAACCTGCAAAACGCTAGTCCACAAGAGCACTCCCTTAGGTTGGGACAACGGCAAGTTCTGGAAGGAATACGCTGCAACCTATCAAGGTAATGGTCAATCTCCTGACGACGATCATTATCAAACGATTATTCCTATTGGGGATTTAGACAATGGACGCTATAGCTTCGAATGTGCTTGTAGCGACGACAATGGTGTTACTCAAACCTCTAGCTGGGATTATGTCAATAAAACTGGAGAACTCCATTATTTTACGGTAGGTACCTCCGAGTTATTCCGCTCTATGATCATTCTCGACGTAAACGAAAGCGTTCCAGTTTATTATGATATGCTTCAATTCCAACCAGGAAATGAAGAACTTCCTAACCAAATATGCCCCAATCAAGATTGTACTAATACACCTGACTTTGGCCCTGGTTGTTTCTTGTATATAGCTGGTGCAGAAGCTAATATATTTAAAAACTCTGGCGGTGATGTTACAGGGATTTCCTTCTTATGGAATCTTACGGATCAAAGCGGCACTAACTTAGATAATGGGGTCATTACCACCAATTTCAGAGACGACTGCCCTTCTGGCTATGTTCAGACTTTCCCTGGGGGAGGAAGTTGCTATAACTATGGAAATGGAGAACTCGACCAAAGATGGGATATTACGACCTCGAATATTGAGCTATTAGATAAAATCAATGTTTCGATTCCTGGTTGCTATGACATTACCTTTTCCACAGAAACTTATACAACAGGATTAGGTACACTTACGGACGGGCCTTATACCACATCTTTCTGTTACTCACCCTCGGCTGTTTATTGTATTTTTCCCGTAGAGCTCTCCAACTTCAACGCCGCTCTAAAGGAGAATATTGTCGATCTAAACTGGGAGACGGAAACGGAATCCAACAGTGCTTATTTTCTCGTAGAACGTTCTTTCGACGGAATTGAATTTGTTCCGATAGGAAATGCTATTGATGCCGCTGGTTATTCTGAGGCTAGCCTTCGGTATAGCGCTCAAGATGAAGAACCTTCAGTTGGTTTAAATTATTATCGCTTAAAAATTGTTGATTTAGATGGTACTTTTGAACATTCTGAGGTGGAAGTCGTACGATTTGAGCCTGCTTTCTCTAGCCTTCCCGACAAACTAGTGACGGGAAATGATTTAACGTTCGATTTTTTCTCTTCTACGAATGTAGAAGGTACTTTCACCTTACTCAACACGCAAGGACAAGTCGTTTACCAAGCAGATATGTCCATCAATTCAGGCAAACAAACCTATACTTTACCTGTGCAGGGTTTAGCCAATGGCGCTTATATCTTAAGTTTAGATATTCCCTATACAAAACGCCACACTTCTCGCATTTCGGTAGCCCGATAATCGGCGACTATCCTACAAAATTACAACTAAGCCTCCTTGCTGATTTTTTCGGTGAGGGGGCTTTGTTTTATGGCATTATGATACAATTATGCTTTAAAGATTACCCTTAACGCTACTTTTATTTCCAAGATATTGTCCGTAGTTTTGAACAATTCAAAAATGAGAAAACATTTATTCCATTTAAAAACCACCTCCTTTAACATACTTCAAAATGAAAAAATTTCCAACGCGAGAAGAATTATTCCAACCTCTTATTGACGCACTTGTTGAACTTGGAGGTTCAGGAAGTAATGATGAAATCAATACTAAGGTTTCAGAACTCATCCAAATGCCCAGAAAACTCTTGGAGAAAATGCATAAAAACACAAATTCCACCAAATTCGAATATGAAATGGCATGGGTAAGGACAATGTTGAAAAAACAAGGCGTTTTAGAAAACTCTAGTAGAGGTGTTTGGTCTTTGCAAAGTAATAAAAAATCAATTCCTAAGTATGAGATTAGTTCAGCTCAATCCAAAAAAATTGAAGCAGAAATAAATAATAACGAAAGTTGGAAAGATGAATTAACCCGTACTATTTTAAAACAATTATCCCCTTCGGGATTCGAACGATTAATACAACGAATGTTGAGAGAAAAAGGATTTGCACAAGTAGAAGTTACGGGTAGAACTGGAGATGGGGGAATTGATGGCAAGGGAATTGCCAAAATAAATGGAATTCTAAGTTTTCATATTATTTTTCAGTGCAAAAGATATACAGGAAAAGTGGGAGCCAAGGAAATTCGAGACTTCAGGGGAGCCATGGTTGGGCGAACAGATAAAGGGCTATTTATTACAACAGGCAACTACACAAGAGCCGCGATTGAAGAAGCTACTAGAGATGGAGCGCCAGCCATTGACTTAATGGACGGAGACAAACTAGCAGAAAAACTAAAAGAACTAGGATTAGGCGTAAAGGTAGAGTTGAAGGAGCATATTTCTATCGATGAGGAATGGTTCCAGAAGTTTGAGGAAAATTAATTAAAAAATCAACTGATTTTATACGCGGAGTATAGCCATACCTATGCTTATCAACATTCTCAATCCCCACTTCTCCAATTCTACCAAAAAATTCGTAATTTGTCATCCATTATGACAAAGAGAATATCCAACAAAAAGAGCTCTAAAAGCCAAGAAGAAAAAGGCGATGAAGCTCGCGCCTAAATGGTGGAACGACAAAACCACTTTGATCGCCGTACTCGCTACGGTGTTGATCACCTTTATCACCTTTCTTCCTTCCCTCAATAATGGTTTTACCAATTGGGATGACCCCGATTATGTAACGGAAAACCCTTTCATTACTAGTTTTAGTGGGGAGAATATGAAAATGATGATGACCAAGGATCTGGCATCGAACTATCACCCCTTGACCATGCTTTCTTTGGCGGCAAACTATAAGATGAGTAGTTTCGATGAAACGGGGAATCTCACCGCAGGAGCATTTCACTGGACAAATCTTCTCTTGCACCTTATCAATGTCGTACTCGTCTTTTGGTTTATTTTCCTGCTCAATGGTGGAAAAATGGAATGGGCATTACTCGTCGCTTTCTTCTTCGGCATTCACCCCATGCACGTAGAGTCAGTAGCTTGGATATCAGAGCGTAAGGATGTACTGTATGCCCTCTTTTTCATGGCTGGATTGATTACTTATTTACGCCATTTAAAAGAAAAAATTGAACCGAAATACTTGATTTACACCTTTATTTGGTTCTTGCTCTCTTGTTTTTCAAAACCTACAGCCGTAATGTTCCCGGTAGTTTTGGTTTTGCTAGACTACTATCATGGACGGAAATGGGACGACAAAGCTATTATTGAAAAAGTCCCCTTCTTCATTGCCTCCATTATCTTCGGAATAATAACCATAAAAATACAATCTGGAGAGGCTGTAGGAGATGCCGACCAATATACGATCATAGAGCGGATCATGTTCGTTTCTTATGGCATAGTCGCTTACATTGGTAAAATGTTCATTCCTGTGAACTTATCAACGTTCTATCCTTATCCTGACATGGATAATCTCCCTCTTATCTTTAAGGTTGCCCCCTTACTAGTACTTGGCTTACTCGCTTTAACTTATTTCTCGCTCAAGAAAACCAAAGTTGTTGTTTTTGGACTCTTTTTCTTCTTGGTTATTAATGCCTTGACACTACAATTTGTCACCGTAGGACGAGCAGTGATATCCGACCGGTACACCTATGTCCCCTACATTGGCTTGTTCTTTATCCTTGGTTATTTGTTGGATTTATTGCTCACTTCTAGTAAACCTTCCTTACAATCCTTAAAGAAAGCAGCTCCTTTTGTCGTAGGAGCTTTAGGCTTAGGCTACGCCTTTGTCGCTTTTCAGCAAACCCATGTTTGGAGGAACAGCGATACGCTATGGACGAACACGAAGAACATTTTCCCTGAAGATGCTACGGCTTACAACAACCTAGGAAACTACTATAACAAGCCACATGAAGTTGAAGTAAAAGGAAGTGGCGGCTTATTTGGTAAGACGTATAAACTTGTAGATAAAGACGTTCCGAAAGCTTTAGAGCATTTGAATAAATCTATCGAGCTGGATCCACTGCTCTACGACGCCTATATCAGTAGAGGAAAATTGCACCGAGAAAACAAGCGTTTGGAGGAGGCTATGGCCGATTATACTGAAGCAATGAAGCTTAAGCAAACAGCTTCCGTCTTTAATAATAGAGGCAATGTCTATTTCAGCATGGGGCGTTATGATGAAGCACTCAAAGACTATGATGAAGTCATCAAGCGTGATCCAAGAGATGCAAAAGCTTATGGAAATATGGGTGCAGTATACGCTCAACGCAAACAGTTTGATCAAGCCTTAAAACAATTAAATAAAGCCATCAGCATCAATCCAAATTATGCAGATGCCTACTTAAATCGAGGAGTGATTTGTTCACAAACAGGCCGTTCAGCGGATGCCGTTTCCAATTATAATAATTACTTGAAATTCAAGCCGAATGCTTCTAATGTGTACTTCTGGAGAGGCCAAGATCAAGTAAAACTAGGAAAAGCACAAGCCGCCTTGACCGACTTCGACCGAGCCATCAAACTCAGCCCTAATAATCCGCAATATTATGCAGGAAGAGCAACGGCACACCAAGCCCTAGGGAATGGACAAGCAGCAGCAGCCGATCAAACAAAAGCTCAACAACTTAGAGGCAAGTAGCAAGTAGGAGATGTATGCTCTTGGGCATAATCTTCTACGTTTTTTGTACAGAAAATGAAATTTGGTCTTATCGTTTTGGCGATTTTTAACCATATAAGACTTATAAGAAGATTTAAGCATAACGTGACGTACTAGACGTAAAAGACTTATAAGGAGGTCTGCGACCTTTTTAAGACACATAAGTTAAACGCTTTTTCTTGGTACTGGCTTTGCCAGCTTAGGAAATATGAGGTAAGAAATATGATGTATGATGTATCGAACACGTACATCATATTTCCTCCTCCTCTCAAAAATTAAGGTCGTTCAAACCGCCATTCCTAATTCGCAATTCCACACTCCTAATTCGTAATTCCTCACTCTTAACTCCCAAGGTATTTCCATTTTTTCTCAGCAGAACGAATTAAACTGAGTAAAAACAGATTCGCTTTGTAAGGAAGCAATGCTGTAACCAGCGTTAGAACACCCAATTTTAAACTTTTATGGGCTTTTGCTTCAGAAAAAAGCTGACGCAAACCGACCATTTTTCCTTCGTTATACTGTTGCTCCACAGCCAATTCCGCCAAATCATTCAGCAAAAAGCGGCGGTTCAAGCCTAGTAATTTAGGTTCAGAAGTCAGTTTTTTAATCCGATTACGTACCTCTATCATACTAGGAATCATCACCTTTCGATTTCTCGTCATACTCGAAGGATGCAAGCGCATAAGGCTAAGCGTATCCACTTCATCCAAGTAATAGAAATTCAGTTTACCCGCAGCACAGCGTAACCAAAACTCCCAATCCTCACAAGAGCGCAAATCACGACTAAACAAGCCCACCTTATCCAACAAAGAAGATTTTCGAATCATCGGCATAGGCGGCATGATCACACAAGAGATGATCAGATATTGCAATAAATCCTCACCATTTCCGGACTTATTCAGCGCCCAAGGACGATTAAAAGTAGCGGCAGTATAAATCAACTTATCAGGCTCACCATCAAAGAAATACCGAAGGTCTGAATACACCAAATCTACTTCCTCATGTTCCTCAAGATACTTCGCTTGCAATTCCAATTTTCGAACTTGCAAAAGATCATCAGCATCCAAAAACTGCAAGTACTTTCCTCTCGCATGTTCAATCCCAGTATTTCTCGCTCCTGGCAGACCTTTATTTTCTTGATACACATATTTTATCCTAGGCTCCTCTGCTGCCAATTTTTTCACCACCTCCTCACTATTGTCCTTAGAACCATCATTGACGACAATACACTCCCAATCCTGAAAGTTTTGAGCTTGAAGACTTCGTATAGTTGCTGGAACAAAACGAGCATAGTTGTAGCAAGGTACAATAACGCTAACCAAGGGATTCATAAGCTAAAGAATTCATGTTAAATTAGAAACGGCTGCAAAATACGAATTTTTAAATTGGTCAATCTCAGGCATCCCCCTCATTTGAGAAGAACTTCTGAATTTGAGAAAAAGCAAAGCAATTTCCCTCAGTACAAAATCATATGATTCAATACGCATTGCAAAATGTATGTCACTATTTCTACCCCTATTGGGTAATAAACACCTTCATCAATCGTTCTTTAAAAAAGAAACAGACACGTCTACATTTCCTAGCCAAAATAATTCTAAAATTGTTGTAGCGAATTGTTTTCGACACTAGTGGTTATCAACAAAAATAGCCGTCACAACATCCATTAAAAGAAGTGCAACATAATATTATGCTTAGCTTAAATTTAACCCAGATTAAACACAGAAAAAACTAAATACAATGAATGCAACACAACAAAACATCGATCCTTTTGGCATTAGCTACACCAAATTTGTTTTGAAAGGCATGGAGGCTGAATGGATCATTCCTAAAAAACCAGCTCCCGCTAAGGTCATTCTCTTTGCTAAAATCAATGAAGTTTTAGTAAACAATCCCAAAGCAAGTGATACACTGATTAGTTTCACAGCGCTCAATACAGGAATTCCCGCCTTGATGGTTTCCTACCATTTCAAATTGAAAGAATGTTTTGAAGGCGCTTTAGATAATTTTAAATTGGCCTACGAATGGCTACTAGGAGAAGGCTATGCTCCTGAGGATATTATCCTAGCTTGTGACTCTCCTGGAGGCTGTCTTACCGTTGCATTACTGTCCATTCTGAATGAGAATCAAGAACCCTTACCGCAAGGCGGTCTAAAATTGTATCCAGAAGAGACTCGGGCCGCCATTTCTTATCAAAATCATGGTTTCCGTTTTATGGGAATGAACTACTTAAAAAACATCCTCAATCTTTAACCCTAAACACAAGATGAATTTATAAATAAGTACTGAGGAAGTAGACCTTAATAAAAAATACGATTTACGAGGTAAGATCTATGAAGATCTTACCTCGTAAATTA
>JAHDHB010000272.1 GCA_020631545.1 Saprospiraceae bacterium
ATTTTAAGGCTATTAATTTCATAACACAACTTCTATTTTCTTAGATTATTTGTAAGATCCCTTCATTAATACAAAGAGAATAACAAACGCCTAGTGGTTCTGCTCAGAAATACTAGTTTTAGGTAAAAATTGTTCAAATTAGCTCGTTACCTGCGTTATTAGTTTTTAACAAAAAGCTTTCAATAAAAGTTCCTTAACTTCTTCAAGTTCTTCAAGATAAAAATAATTTCTTGTTCAAAAGGCTGTCAAAATCAGATTGGATTCTAACTTTAAATAATGATAGCCATTAAAAAGTACAATGGTTGATAAAACCATAAACGTTAGCAAATAATAATTTTCTCTTATCTGCTAACGTTTATGGTTTCCTTCAAGAGTTGATAGGTTATAAATTCCTCCAACTTAAATCCTCAAAAGTCTAAAACTAACCAACCGGTACTCCTATTGGTTTTAAAATCAACTTCTTGCGTTCAGGGCCAGTAGATACCATCGTAACAGGAACATTTAGAAGGCTTTCAAGCTCAGTTATGTATTTTTTTACCCGGGTGGGTAATTGCTCATATTCCGTAAAAGGCGCCAAGGTTTGGTTCCATCCTTCATATTCTTTGTAAACCGTATCAACCTTCTTGTCTGCCATATCAAAAGGAATCGAGTCATGCTCTTCACCATCATAACGATAGTGCGTACCTACACAAACCGTTTCAAATTCATCAAGCACATCGACTTTTGTGACAACGAGTTGAGTGACACCATTCAGCATAATAGTATAATTCAAAGCGGGGATATCTATCCACCCACAACGTCTTGGACGACCAGTCGTTGCACCGAATTCCATGCCTATTTTTCGTAATTTTTCTCCTACCTCACCAGACAATTCTGTAGGGAATGGCCCCCCTCCTACTCTAGTACAATACGCTTTAGTAATTCCAATGACTTCACCAATTTTTTGAGGAGCTACACCAAGACCATTACAAACTCCAGCAGAAATCGTGTTCGAAGATGTCACGAAAGGATACGTGCCAAAATCAATATCCAACATAGAACCTTGAGCGCCTTCGGCAAGTACACGTTTACCAGCTTTCATCGCTTGATTGATGTAATATTCTCCATCGACCAATTCCAAGGAGCGTAAAGTTTCAATACTTTCAAACCAAGCTTTTTCTCTAGCAGACAGGTCGAACTCGACCCACGGATAAAGTTTAGCAAGGTTAAGATGTTTATCTCGAAGTTTTTCGTATTTCGCTCTGAAATTTGGCGATAGGATATCGCCTACACGCAACCCATTTCGACCTGTTTTATCCATATAAGTGGGGCCGATTCCTTTTAGGGTAGAGCCGATTTTCTCCTTGCCTTTCGAGGCTTCAGAAGCGGCATCTAGCAAACTATGGGTAGGAAGAATAAGGTGCGCCTTCTTAGAGACTAAAAGACGACCTTGAAAGTCTACATCTGCCGCTATCAAGCCATCAATTTCCTTTTTAAGGGTAGTAGGGTCTATGACTACACCGTTACCAATAAGGTTGATGAGTTTTGGGCGAAAAATGCCGGAAGGAACCGTGTGCAAGACGTATTTTTTTCCGTCAAATTTCAACGTATGGCCAGCATTGGGTCCTCCTTGAAAACGAGCAACGATGTCATAGTTATTCGCCAAATAGTCCACTATTTTTCCCTTTCCTTCATCTCCCCACTGCAAACCAAGAATTACATCAATCATAGTACGTTTTATGTTTTTAAAACAAGTAATCGTAATTATATAAATGGAGTATGGAGGATTTTGACACTCATCCCCTCCTCTATTTATCTGTATATTAAGGTGTTTAGATTCTTAAATTTTCTGTAAAATCATTAGAAAACAAGTAATATCGAAGATGTTTACCCAAAACTCATTCTTCTTCACTTTTCAGTTCAACGACCTCCTCATCCCTATTCTCCTCCAAGTATTCGATAGCATCTTCTAAAGCATCAAAAATGATAAAAACCTTTTTAAGCTTCATGATAACGAGCAGCTTAGAAATTTTATCATTAACATTAATGATGACCGTTTCGCCTCCCACATTACGCGATTTAGTGAGTAAGCCAATAAGAAAATTAAAGCCAGCACTATTGAGATATTCTACTCTAGCAAGATCCACAATAAATTGATTGAATTCATCAAGGATAAGTTCATCAATCTCTTCCAAAATCTGTCGATTTTGGTATTCTGTTACTAGTTTTTCAGCTAATAAAATTTGAATTCTTCCGTGGGTACTAAAGGTGTGCGTCGTCATAGTCGTTAGCTGTCTTAAGCAATTTCCTGCTCTTTTTTTGTATCACAAGCCCCTTCACAATTACCATAAAGGTTAAGGGAATGGTGTGTAATTTTAAACTTCAAAATCTCTCCCATCATACTTTTAATATTTTGGATTCTAGGATCGCAAAATTCAAGTACTTTACCACAGTCCACACAAATAAGGTGATCATGCTGCTTAAAACCATAGGATTTTTCGTATTGCGCTAGATTTTTCCCAAACTGATGCTTTTTAACCAAATCACAAGACACCAATAACTCTAGCGTATTATATACCGTAGCACGGCTAACTCTATAGTTTTGGACTTTCATATGAATGTATAAGGCCTCCGCATCAAAGTGGTCATCTCGTCTATAAATTTCTTCTAAGATAGCAAAACGTTCTGGAGTTTTACGCAACTTATTCTTTTCCAAATGCCCTGAGAAGATATTAATAACATCTTTTATTAACTCTTCTTTATTTTTATTAGTCGCCATAATTATTCTACGTCTAAAATTCATACTCTAGCAACTGCTAGCATAGCTACGGAGTTCTTAATTTAAAAATGCTTAAAATTGAACTCCCACCTCATTCAATATACAAAGATACAACCCCTAAAGCAAAGATTTTGAACATATTTTCCCCAGATGTTAGTAACCCATAAAAAACAGAAAATCAAGGATAATAAATAGAGTAAACCCTTTAAACAAAAAACATTAACCTACTACTAAACAGCTCTTTAAAGAACTACTAAAGTAAAAAAGCGTTCTCTCCAATTTTATTAGAGAAAACGCTTGATATATCTTTAAAAATGTCGTTTTTATTCATTTTAGCTTAACAGATCTCGAATCAATTCATCTTCTTCTACCTCTTTTGCCTTTTTATTCTTATACCACCATAAACCGATGATAGAAAAAACTATAAGATATGGCATAGACAGTAAGTAAAGAATCCCCGTGTTCAATCCAGCGCCTTCACTTCCTCCATTTTTCAGGTTCGCCTCGGCACTAGCAGCACACATACGGCATTGAGCCTCTGCCCATTCTGGTAAGGAAATCAATAAAAATAAGAGAATTGAAAACGATAATATTTTGAAAATACGATTTTTCATGAAGTCAATGGATGATTAATTAGAACTAGAAAAATTAAATGCAGGAAGTATAATTGGAGAAAGACCGCAACTGCTTGTTAAGGTATTAACAAAACTCCTTAGAAAGGGAAAAGCAATCGCAGGAGAATTTTCATTTACAAATGCAGAAGTCATAAACGTCTCATCAATTTCTTGATTCGATTCAAACAATGCAGAACACAGCACTTTCATTACGAGTTGCTTGTCTGTATTTTCCATTTCAAGAGCAAACTCCACGACATAATTATGTGTTTCCTCTTTATTAAAACCTATATCATAACTAACTTTTACATCAAGACTCTCAGTATCAATTTTCGAAAAAACACGCTTATTATTCATTTCTATAGAAGAAACAACAAATTCGATTAGTTTAATAGCATGTTGAACAGTAGGTTTCTCCATACGATTAAGCAGCATATTGAATATTTACTGAAGATTCTTTACGATACTTGGTTTCACAATTAGTTGTGAAAACGGTAGTTTCATTCTTCCTATCTTTAGTAAGAATCGTCTGTTGTTGAACAACGGTTCCACTACTCGTCCAAGTTCTATCGGAAAAGTCCTTTTTCATTGAACCATCGTTTTTATCTTCAAAACATTGCCCAAGCCAATTATTTCTTGATGACTGGGCAAAGTAAGATGAAACGGAAATGCTCTCCCCCTCTATTTTATCGTACTTATCCAAGAGAGCATCAATTGTTTTTTCATCATTTTCATTAAAAAAACGATCTAAAAGCTCTAATGATTTTTCATGTACATTCATCGTCTTCAAATTTAGAGTATTCTTTTATCTTGCAAAGATATGCTTTCTTCATTTGCAAAGCAAATTATTATCCTTGGGTCTAAAAATGTATAACCGCTTTTAATACCAACAAATTTATGTAGAAATCGTTCCTCTTTCATTCGACTAAAATCAGTGGCTCTAAATATTTTATACGGAAAAATACCTTTATACCGTGCATCATTATCATTTAAGTTTTTCAGCAGTTGAATAAATTTACATAGTTCCCATTTTCGCCGCCCCTGTTTATAGTAGCTAAATTTTTCAATTAGTTTTTGAAAGTACATGATATGAGTTCTATTCCCTACTAAATCTAACAAAAGATCTTCTTGTAAATGTAATTTAGATTCAACAACAAAATACTTATTACCATAATGCCACTCGCCCCACTTTTTGGCCATTTCTAGGTTATTATCCCAAAAATAATAGCCTTCGCCCAAATAAGGTAAGCGATTTTCAATAGCAATAAAAGGCGAAAAAAAAGGCGTTAAAGCAAGAGCTTTTTCCCTTCCTCCCTCAGAGCTACAAGTATGATGTCCAATTGTATTCATATATCCCAAGCGAAGGAAATACTAATAATAAGGAGCCAACATTACATAGCAGATTACCCCTGAAACCGCCACATACAACCACAAGGGGAAAGACCATTTGGCTAATTTTCGATGCTTTTCTACTTGTCCTGTATACCCTCTTACAAAAGTGAAGAGCACAAATGGAACAACTATACCGGAGAGTAAGATATGACTTATAAGAAAGAAGTAATAGATTTTCTTACCTAGGCCTTCCCCTCCATAACTAGTCGGCTCTGTAGAACCGTGGTACAAGATGTAGGATACCAAGAAAATAAGTGATAACCCCATTGCTACATAGATGAGCCGCTGATGCAGAACAATGTTTTTTTGCTTCACAAAATACAAAGCAGCAAGCAATACGAATGCAGTAAGACCGTTAATGACAGCATAAAAAGGCGGCAAAATATAAGGGTCAAAAGGAAGTTGGAATTTTGGCAATAAACCAGGCGTCATTAAAATCAAAACAGCGCCAGGGATAGCTATAGAAAAAAAAGCTACCCAACGGTTTAAGGTTTTTATCTTCCCCTCATCCATCTTTTGAGTATTCATGTAAAAAAGTTAAGTATTACAAATTGAGAAAACAATTTGGGCTATTTTTCTTTTTCTGGCCGGTATTTAATTTCTTTTTCAGGAATGCGCGGCATTACATAAGCAATATGACGAGCCATTTCGAGAAAAGACTCTTCATTGTGTACATCGTAAAAATTACGAACACGCAAAGAATCGTCTACAAGCATTAATTTCTGATGTACAGGAATATTTTTAAAATCCTCGCCACCAGATGCTGCCATTTGAGCAATTTGACGTTCATCACCATTTAGAAAAAACCAGCGTTTAGAGTTTGCCAATTTTTCTTCTGCATATGCTTTTAATTTCTCGGTAGAATCTTGGGCAGGCTTAAGCGAGTGAGAAAGGATAAAAATATCAGCACGATTTTTAAATTGCTCCTGGATACGTAGCAATTGACTTGCTGTTTTATCACAAGCTTCACCGCATTCCGTATCAAAAAAGCTAGTGAGATATACCTTTCCTTTCATATCCTCAAGGCTAAGCGTATTGCCGTTTTGATCAGTAGCAGTAAAATTAAGAGCCGTACCTTTAGGCTCTAGGTTCGACATATTTTCTCGGAAAAAATTAAGGCCAGATTTCAAATAAAAAAAAGACCCCAAAGGCAACCCCGCAAGAAAGAAGGTTAAAATTAACGTAGTAAATATGCTTTCCTTATCTTTCATATAGATAGCTCAATTGTTAGCAAATAAAAAAAGCGATTCCTAATAGAAACCGCTTTGTATAATTCTTTACAAAAGTCCCGTATAGAGTTCAGGATCCGCTGCATCATTAAGAGATGAAGTAGGTGGTACTTTTAGTTCATTTTTGTCATTGACTTTCTGACGAGCACTTCCCCAGTAAGTTCCTTCCCATAAGAAGGCAATGATAGCCCAAACCAAAAGCAGCAAAGGAAGTAGTACACTCATCGCTAAATCACGAACCTCATAGCCCATATGCATGAATTCCTTTACAATAAAATAAGCTTTAAAAGCACTTAACCCTATCATTGCAGGATACATAATCAACCTAGACAATTCGAAGCCATGAATAAGATGACCATTTCCTAATAGAGCAATAATTACCTCTACGATTGTTACTGCTCCTAGCAACCAAAAGCCCTTCCATACTTTACTTATAGACTCTTCGTATGTAACTCCAGTTCCCATAATAACTTATATTTTAAGTCAGATTTTTCTCAAATAAAAATAAAAAACACGATTCTGAAACGCTCTCCTCTTATAATAGGTAGAATACTAAGAAAACGAAGACCCATACCAAGTCTACAAAGTGCCAATAAAGCCCAATTTTCTCTACCATCTCATAGCCATTTTTACGCTTTATGTATAAGCCAGTGATGACGTTCATCATGATAATCAAGAGAAAAATCACTCCCGAAAATACGTGAAACCCATGAAAACCTGTAATAAAGAAGAACAAAGCACCAAAGGCTTTTGGCCCTAAAGTTTGTTGTCCTTTTTCACCAGCTTCATTCTTATACGATAAGAAATTGAACTCATGAGTTTTGTGATCCATGTGAACTAAATAAGGATCCCCAGCAGCGAAAGTATCTCCGGCTTTAATACCATGCCCATCGCCTTCGAGATAAGTACCTGATTCCGTGTGCGTACCAAAAGGATTTACAGTCAATCCCATGTGCTCTTTATTGATCAGGGTATTCCACTCAAAAGCCTGACAACCAAGGAAGCAAGCTCCCCCTATAATGGTAAGTGCCATCCAATAAACGACCCCTTTCTGATTCTCTCGATGCCCTTCCTGTACTGCCCGAACCATGGTTACCGAACTAACGATAAGCACGAAAGTCATGATGGTAACAAATATCAGAGGGTAATGTCCTGATAAAAAAGGAACTGACTGGAATACAAAATCCGGCACTGGCCAAGTAGGTACACTTACCCTTAAGGTTCCATAAGTAATAAGAAAACCTGCAAAGGTAAAGGCATCCGATAACAGGAAGTACCACATCATCAGCTTACCATAACTGGCCTTCATTGGTGAGGTACCACCTCCCCAATCGCCTCCTTTGTTTTCAGCATGATCTAAGGCTGTTGTTTCTGTTGCCATTTTCAAACAAATCTTTAGTAAAGGCTGATAATCAACCCGTTAATTCTTATTGAACAATAAAAAATATCAACAAATAAATCCAAAGTACATCTACAAAATGCCAGTAACTTGTTACCATTTCAAAGCGATTTTTTCGCTTTTCAGTTACTTTATACTCTAAACGATAAGCATGTGTTAAGGCTACCGTTAAAGCTGCAACGCCCCCTATGATGTGTGCCGCATGTAGGCCACTAATAATATAGAGGAAGGATGCCGATGGATTCGTATTTAGGTGAATGTCAACTGATACGAGTTGCTGCCAACCCAAATACTGTGTAATAAGAAAAACAATTCCTAACACAAACGTAATCAATAGCAATAATCGATATTGCTCTGGTTTATTGTTAAGAAAGCTTTTATAGCTAGCATGTAAAGTCAAACTACTTATCAGAATGACGGCTGTGCTAACAAAGAACAAGTAAGGCATTTCAAATTCTAGCCAATTACCCGCCGATTTTCGCACAATATAAGCACTTGTCAAGGCAGCAAACATCATGGTAATGCTAGCAATAACACACCAAACTAGAAACTTTTTTGGGTTCACCCCAACTCGATATTCGTTGTTTACCGCAGACAAATTCACTGTTTTACAAATTCAAATAATCGATAAATAAAGAAAACTGTGAAGTCTCTTTTCTCATCATTACTATTTAAATTTACGAATTAAAATCAAATCTTATCCACTACCAAGGCTATCAAGGCAATGGGTAAATAGAAAAAGGAACCAAACATCAGTTGTAAAGCCGATTTTCTATCGCATTTTCTATACAAATTAATTGCTAAGAACAAGAATACAAATCCTGCCCCCCCAACAATAAAAGCTGATACCCACCCCGTTATTCCTAGAAAATAAGTCAATAGACTTGTAGGAATTAACATGGCTGAATATAAAACGCATTGAGAAGCTGACGCTTTATTTCTTCCTCCTTTTGAGGGCAACAAGTAGTATCCTCCTTTTGCATAATCTTCAAAGGCAACCCATGCAATTGCCCAAAAGTGGGGAAACTGCCACATAAATTGAATTCCAAATAAGATTAAGGCTTCAGGCCCGATAACACCCGTCACGGCAACCCAACCAATCATAGGAGGAAAAGCACCCGGAAAGGCTCCGATTAATACAGCAATTGAAGAAATTCTCTTCATTGGCGTATAAACAAAAGCATAACTTAGTAGTGAAATACTTCCTAATAAAGCGGTCAAAGGGTTGAAAGTAGATAGCAGCAAAATGCCAGTAACACTCATAAAACCAGCAGCTAATACCGCTTCCGAACTTTTCATTCGACCAGTGACTAAAGGTCGATTAGCCGTTCTAGGCATTAACTTATCAAAATCCTTTTCAAAAACTTGGTTCAACGCATTCGCTGCACCAGTAACTAAAAACCCTCC
>JAHDHB010000273.1:0-6164 GCA_020631545.1 Saprospiraceae bacterium
TTTTCTTTGTCAAGCAAAAACAAGCATAGAATATTTTTTACGTGAAAATTTCACGAGAAATTAAATGTTAAGAACCCAAGACGACCTTGCTTGAAAATCTTGAATTGTTCGTTAAAACAAGATCATTACCTTTCTTTAAAGCAATCATCCCTAGGGGAGGCAAATCCAAGGCCATAGAATGACGACGACCATTCCAAGGCTTTTCTTCTACGGCTACAGCACTTTTGGTCTTATACCCACTACCCCAGTATTTTAGGTCATCCGAATTAAAAATTTCTTGCCATTGTTCAGAAGGATAAATACCTAGGCGGTAGGCTTGTTTGGGTACGGGAGTTAGATTGCAAATGACGACTAAATCATCCTTTTCATTTTCTCCTTTTCGGATATAGCTTAGTACACAATTGTGGCTGTCTCCATAGTCGATCCATTCAAAACCATTCGCTTCAAAACTTTTCTCGTAGAGTGCTTTTTCGGTCTGGTAAAACTCATTTAACTCTTTGACAAATGCCAAAACACCTTGATGAGGAGCGTATTGCAATAAGTCCCACTTCAAACTTTCGTCATGCTTCCATTCCGATGTTTGACCAATTTCACTACCCATAAAAAGGAGCTTAGTCCCTGGATGCGTGAACATGTAAGCATATAACAAGCGCAAATTCGCAAAACGTTGCCATTCATCGCCGGGCATACGTTCTAGGAGTGCGCCCTTGCCGTGTACGACTTCATCATGCGAAAGTGGGAGCATGAAGTTCTCCGTAAACGCATAGGTTAAGCTTTGCGTGATGGTATTGTGATGGTGATTTCGGAAAAAAGTATCTATTTTGAAGTATTCCAAGGTATCGTTCATCCAACCCATCATCCATTTCATCCCAAAACCTAAACCACCAAGGAAGGTCGGTTTGGAGACCAAAGGAAAGGAAGTAGACTCTTCTGCAATCATTTGAATATCAGGAAAGCTACCGTAAGCCTCTTCATTTAATTCTTTAAGGAAAGAAATGGCTTCCAAATTCTCTCTGCCTCCATGTATATTCGGGACCCATTCCCCTTCTTTCCGTGAATAATCCAAGTAAAGCATGGAAGCAACGGCATCTACACGCAAACCGTCCGCATGATATTTGTCAAGCCAAAAAAGGGCATTACTAATCAAAAAGCTACGAACTTCTAGGCGGCCATAGTTGAAAATATAGCTACTCCAGTCAGGATGGTATCCCTGTCGTGGGTCTGCATGTTCATACAAGGCGGAACCGTCAAAACGGTACAAACCGTGGCCATCGCCAGGAAAATGAGAAGGAACCCAATCCAAAATCACCCCTATTCCTACCTTGTGAAAGGCTTCGATGAGCTGCATAAAATCTTGGGGCGTTCCATATCGAGAAGAAGGAGCGAAGTAGCCACAAATCTGATAACCCCAAGAACCAAAAAAGGGATGTTCCATGGCTGGCATAAACTCTACATGCGTAAATCCCAGCTCTTTAACATGGGCTACCAGCTCTTTTGCGAGTTCTTTATAGGAGAATGAGCGATTGTTTTCTTCTAGTTTTCGCTTCCAAGATCCCAAATGCACTTCATAAACGGACATGGGCTGATTTAGAGCATTGGATTTAGAGCGATTCTTCATCCACTTTTTGTCCTTCCATTTATAGTCCAGGCCCCAGACAACAGATGCCGTTCTTGGGGGAACTTCCCAATATTGAGCAAAGGGATCGCCTTTCTCGTGGGTGCTTCCGTCATTGGATTCTATAAAATACTTGTAAACAGTGCCTTCTCCTAGTTCAGGAATAAATCCTTCCCAGATTCCAGAACCATCCCAACGAACATTTAGAGGGTGTGTAATCTTATTCCAGCCGTTGAAATCTCCCATGACCCCTACCCTTTTCGCGTTTGGAGCCCAAACAGCAAAATAGACACCTTGCTCTCCTTCGACTTCTTGCAAATGGCTTCCCAACTTCTCATAGAGCCTAAAATGCTTACCCGCTCGAAAGGAATGGATATCGCCTTCTGTCAATAAGCTATATGGTTTTACTGCTATGGTATTCATTTTGTGTAAGTTGTTGTTAGTTAAGTGTTCGGCTAAAAATAAAATTTCGGTGTTTTGAACCATATAAGGCATATAAGAAGCCTACCGTATTCTCTAGAGCACTGCCTTCATCGGGCTAAGAGTTGAGGTGCAAAGAAACGCCTAACTTTTAACGCCAAACTCTTAACTAATTCAATCGTTATTAAGGATTTGCATGATGCCTTTAAGAGGGATGACGACCCAGTTGGGTCTAGAATTCAATTCGTAGCCTAGTTCGTAAATGGCTTTTTCGAAAATATGGTAACGTAGTAAAAAGTCAATTTCCTTATAGTAGCCAATGTCTAAACCGTTTTCAAAAGCCGTTTCTAAATAAGTGTTTAAGAAAGCGGCTACAATAGCGCGGTAATAGCGTCCACCAGCTTCAAACAATTCATCTTGTGTCAGTTGATACTTGGATTCGTTGGTGAAAATGGTAGCAAAAACAGCGTAGTGGAAAGATCGAAAAAGACCAGCGACATCTTTTATTGGCGGTTGTTTTACCTTACGATCACGAATGGTGCTTTCGGGTTCTCCTTCAAAATCAAGGATATAGAAATCTTCGTCCTTGACTAATATCTGTCCTAAGTGAAAATCGCCGTGAATGCGAATTCGTTTGCTGTTCAAGCGTTGAACATCGAAATTTAGAATTCTATTCTTGATGATTTCATTGTTTTCAATAAAAATGTCCGCGTATTCCTTGGATTTTCCTTTCAGCTTATCATAGTTTAAATCCAAGAGATTGATACGATTATCCAATTGATACATGAGCCGATTGAGCAACCATACTTGGTAGTCGCTGCTGAAATTGGTTGGAGAAAAAGAGCGATTGGTCTTGTTTGAAAACAAGGCTAAATGCATTTCACAAGTCCTTTTCGCCAATTTAGCCACCTGTTCAAAGGTGTTGATGCCGATTAAATCCAATAAAATCAAAGGAATTTTTTCGATTTTACAGGCTTTGTATAGAGGAACTTTTGGTAAATCTATTGCCTTGATTTTTCTTTCTTGGATCTTGGTAAAAAAGCGATCTGCTCGCTTGAGGAAGTAGGCCCATGCTTCCCCCTCATTCTCTACCTTTTGTTGCATCAAACCCAAGGAGACATCGTAAAAGTCTTCTCTTTTCCAAGTAATCGCACCGGCAAAAACAGGCGTATTTTTAAAGGCGTCTTGATCGGAAAAGAAGTGGCTAATTTCAAAATCAGGATTGGTGTCTCTAAAGAGTTTTCGATATATCTTCAAGAAATACAAGTCGTTATAAACGATGGTGGTATTGCTTTGGTCTGCATTCAACAGTTTAGAGGACACGGCTTCTATTTTAGGAATACCCCGTCCGCGCTTAAACTTTAGGTAACCATTGCCAATTCGTTTTTCGGCCTTATTCATGATGTTTTGAAATAAACTATCTCGAAAAACGCTGGAATATAAGGCATCTATAATAAATCCATCTTTGCCATTTATCGTAAATTCCCCAAGAATGCCCTTGCTAGGAATTCCTTCTTTTTCACTTGTAAAAAGCACTGGAAGGAAATAACTCTCTGTGTAGGCCGTTTGCATAATTGCTTCTATAATAAGCAAATATACGGTTTCTTTGTTTGCTGTATATCGTAGTTCGCTCCGTACTTCGTAGCGTTTGATTCGAGCATTTTTTGCAGCAAACCACCGACATTTCATCAAGTAAGTTCCTAGAACCTGTTTAATAAAGGCTTCCTTGAAAGCGGCATCTTTAAAAGCGACTTCCCATTTATGTTTAGTACTTATTTTTTGTGCTGTTTCTATCATGGGTTTATTTTTGACAAAGGATGAAGGACAAAGGACTTTTTTCTTCGAAAATTCAAAAACGTAACACGTTAATCTTTGTGTTTCTTTGTGCTCTTTGTGGCAAAAGATACCAACGTTACGAAATTCTAAAGAGGTGAAACGGTAAATTTGGTTGCAATTCTACATAATTCCATTCCTTTGTCCAATTGTAGCTAACGCCTGTAATTAAGTCATTCATTGTCAAATTATCCCCTTCTTTTTTACCCAATTGGTCAAGCGGTACTTGCACCCAACCCGATTGCTTGTAATAAGGATCTAAATTAACGACAATCAGTAGGTTGTTAGTTTTATCTGGGCTTTGCTTAAAATAGGCTAGAATTTGAGGATTTTCTATGGCACAAAACTGGATATTATCGGTGCTTTGTAAAGCATCATTTTCCTTACGAATACGATTTACTAACCCCATTAACTCCTTGAGTCTAGTAGATTTATTCCAATCCCAATGACGACATTCGTATTTCTCAGAATCAAGAAATTCTTCTTTGCCGGGTACGGCTTGATGTACTAGGTACTCATAAGCTGGCCCATAAATTCCATAGTTCGAACTAAGCGTAGCTGCTAGGAAAAAACGGGAAAGATAGGTGCTTTCATGACCACTTTGAAGGATATAGGGGTTGATGTCTGGCGTAGTAGGCCAAAAGTTAGGTCTAAAATAATCGACTGAAGGAGAAGTTGTTAACTCTGTTAGGTATTCGGTTAACTCTTCTTTGGTGTTTCTCCAATTGAAATAACAGTAGGATTGAGAGAAGCCAACCTTAGCGAGCTGGTGCATGATGGCTGGGCGTGAAAAGGCTTCCGAAAGAAAGAGCACATCGGGGTGTTTTTGCTTGATTTCTGCGATAAACCATTGCCAAAAACGGAAAGGTTTGGTATGAGGATTATCTACGCGGAAGACTTGAACACCTTTTTCAATCCAGAAAAGGGCAATGCTGAGAAGTTCTTGCCACAAGTTTTCCCAGTCATCACATTCAAAGTGGATGGGTAGTATATCTTGATACTTTTTTGGTGGATTTTCAGCGTATTGTACCGTTCCATCTGACCGCCATACAAACCATTCTGGGTGGTCTTTTACGTAGGGATGGTCAGGAGCGCATTGCAAAGCAAAATCCATGGCGACTTCTATTCCTAGCTTTTTTGCTTTTTTGATAAGTCTTTCATAATCAGCCATTGTTCCTAGTTCAGGATGGACAGCCTTGTGTCCTCCGTGCTTGGATCCGATGCCCCAAGGCGAACCGGGTTCTCCTTTTTTTGCGGTGGTGGAGTTGTTTCGTCCTTTCCGATTGACCTCTCCGATGGGATGAATGGGAGGAAAATAGAGGGTGTCGAAACCCATTTCCGCTACACGAGGTAGTAAGCGTTCACAATCTGCAAAAGTACCGTGTTGCCCTGGTGTTTGCGAAGCAGAACGAGGAAAAAACTCGTACCAAGCACTGAAATTCGCTTTTTTACGATCTACCCAGACTTTGAGGTTTTGATCATAGCGGACGGCGAATTTTTTAGCAGGATATTGGTGCAGAAGCCCTTCGAGTTTAGTCGAAAGGGCTTCTTCCACCGCCTTGTCATAGGTTTTTTCGTCTTGAAACAGCTTGATTAGCTGGTTGATATATTTTTTCTCTGCGGCTTTTGCCTTGCTTTTGATTTGCTCCAAATACTGCACGCCATCCTTCAGTTCTACTTGGACATGCTGTCCATCTCGGTGCTTTTTTTGTAAACCATGTTGCCAATTTAAGGCATAATCGACCCACCCTTCTAGCGTATATTCGTAGAATCCTTGTTTTTCTAGTAAGAAAGAGGCTTCCCAAGCATCATTACCCAAAAAGTGGATAGGAGCGGCAATCCATTTTTTTGCATTTTCCCGACGGTAAAGTAGACGTCCGCTAATGACATCATGCCCATCTACAAAAAAATCGAAGGTCACCTTAAGAGTTTGACCTACAATCTTTTTGACGAAAAATTTTCCTCCATCTACGGAAGGTTTTACGTTCTCTATAACGACTCGTGCTTGACCTTTCATGATTTAGTTATTGTATTTGTTACACTAAGGTAGTGTTTTTTTTTGAAGATTGCAATTTTTTTATTTATTTGAGTTGATTCTTAATGATTATTTAATGTAGGAATGCTAGGAAATTTTGGGTCACCCATGTTTTAACCTGAGAGTGAATAATTTTTAGTCTTGATATTTTGTAGAGTGATTGGTTGTTCGATGAAAATATATAAAAAGCTAGTTTGCAGTTAATTAATATTAAAAATATGTTTGTTAGCTTCTTGAAAAGACATAGAAGTCGGAAGTGTC
>JAHDHB010000273.1:6174-8754 GCA_020631545.1 Saprospiraceae bacterium
TGATATAAACCAGCAGCGTGCTGGTAAAGATTTAAGTAAGTTTGTCATCTTCTTGAAAAAACATAAAAGTCGGACGTGTCGATAGCTGTTGTCTTATTTATCGAAGGCGTATTTTGGGGTTCAATAAGAATTACAATTCCTTTATCCTTTTTAGAAGACCACCCTTTTTCAAAATCTTTTCTGTTCAAGCGGTATTTTCCTAAGGCAGGATCGGCGACCCAAATGTATTTTTTATTGGCGTTACAAATAATGATGAAATGATTTTGATTCCAGTGGACAATACATGGAAATATAACACTTAGCAAGTCGATAGAATAAGAAGATTTTCCTTCGTAGGGGATTTCTACAGCAAGACTATTTAGCCCAATGGATTCAGCGCCATTGAGGAGTCCTTTTAAGGAAACGCCGTCTTCTTGAATAGTGCATTTTTTGCGCAAAGAAGTCAATAGACAAGGTTTGTTGTACCATTTCGCGATCATAAAAAGACAGGTAGGACCACAATCCGTTGGATTTTCTTGGAAGTAAAATTGAAATTTCCGCATTTAACTATTGTTGTTGTGAATAGAGTTGAGTGCTAAGGAAGAATTAGCCTAAGCAAAGAATGCGGAATAGTTGGAGAGAGGAAAAAGTGTTTTTCCTTCCTTGGTAAACAACTAAGAAGGGGAATAAAAAATTCCGAATGAACCTTTTTTATGATCTAAAAAATGCTTATACTTGAGAGTATATACTTTCTGTGAGCATAGGGACTGACAAGTACTCACAAATTGTAATTATTTATCCATAGAAACGCCTAATACTATACGAAAATCATTGCAAGATGATGCGTGTAGTGTTGATACAGTCGTTTATACTGAATAAGGAGCTAAGGGATGTATATCTCTTGGCTTTTTTGTTGTCGAAAATTAAAGCCCTACATTTACCATGAAAATTTCAGCGTTTGAAAAAGATGTAAAAAACAACTATTTTAAGCCAACTCCTCCAAATTATATTTTAAATAAATTTCGAAAACCTTGAAAAGGTTGCTGATGATTAATGCAATGAATTTCAAAAACCATTTGTTGTTGCTTCCTGACAAACCTGATTTAGAGCGTGATGCGCTTGCAAATGCTTGTTTAAAACAAGGAGGAGAAGTACAAAGGATAGCAAAATTTTGGGAAAGACCAGAAGTAGGAAACAAGAAGGTTTCTGTATATGGGTTTGATGTCTTTTGCTTGGTTTTAGCCCAACTTCTTGATCTTAGCCTTGTGAGTGTTCGTGATGAATGGGTAGTAGCGTTGGATAAAAAATGGACGAAAAGAGACTTATCTATTAAATTACTTAAGGATTTTAATACAAAGAATTTTCCGACCTTTATCAAACCTGTAAAGCCTAAATTATTTCAAGCAAAAACCTATTCCTCATTAGATGAATTGCAAGAAACGACGAGTGATTTAGCACTTAATGAACTTACGATTGTTTCAGAAATTGTAGCGATAGCTAAGGAGGTTCGAGCATTTATTTTGAATGGCAAAGTCTTGGATTTAGCTTATTATGAGGGGAAAGGAGAGTTAGAAGCCCCTTTGCTGTTTGTAAAAACCTTTCTTCAAAAATCAAAGGTTGAGCTTCCTAAAACGTATGTGTTGGACTTGGGCTATAATGAAAAGAATGGGTGGTTTATTTTGGAGTTTAATTCAACATGGGGTGCTGGTTTAAACCACTGCCAAGCCGAAAAGGTCATTGAGGCCATAATATCTTCAACACAATAAAATTTTTCCTTAATCCTTCCATTTTCTACCTTCAATCCCATTACCTTTGCACCACTATTTTTTTTATTTAAAAACAAGCAAGACATGCAATTAAAGGATACACGAATATTGGTGACAGGTGGGAGTTCGGGAATAGGGAAAGCGACAGCGGAGCTACTTGTAGAAGCAGGTGCTAAGGTAGCTATCACAGGAAGGAATGAAGAAAAACTTCAGCGAGTAGCTAAAGAAATGGGGGCGATTCCTCTTCATTTTGACATTAGTGACTATGCTCAGATTCCTAGTAAAACGGAAGAACTTGTTCAAGCCTTGGGCGGAATTGATGTCCTTATTAACAATGCAGGTATTGGTGAGTTTGCTTTGCTGGGGGATATTGAAATTGAGCACTTTGAGCGTGTTTACTCGACGAATGTCTTTGGTTTGGCTATGCTGACTCAGGAGGTTGTCAAGCATTTTAAAGCACAAAATAAGGGACACATCATTAATATTGCTTCTACAGCGGCGACGAAGGGGTTTGCTTATGGCACGGTTTATTCTTCGTCCAAGTTTGCGCTACGAGGAATGACGGAATGCTGGCGTGCAGAGTTAAGAAAATTCAATGTTCGTGTGATGCTCGTCAACCCTAGTGAGGTGACGACGGCCTTTAATAATACAGAACGTCAAGAACGTGATCCTGAACCGACTAAACTCCGGCCATTAGAAATTGCTCATGCCATAAAAGGTGTACTAGAAATGGATGATAGAGGTTTTGTGCCTGAGCTAACCGTTTGGGCGACAAACCCTTAGTTAGTTAAGAGTTAGGAGTTAGGAGTTATCCGCGATAGGAGTTGCCGTTTTG
>JAHDHB010000274.1 GCA_020631545.1 Saprospiraceae bacterium
AAGGAAGAATTGATGAAAGCGATCAAGGACAAAGCCGAAACTCAGGCTATGGCTTATGTGAAAGATCGAATCGACCAAGCTAAAACAACGGCTAGCAAGGAAGCTAAAAAGATTATTATTCAGTCCATTCAACGAATGGCTGCGGAGCAAACCATCGAAAATACGGTTTCTGTTTTTAACTTGACTTCGGATGACCTCAAAGGGCAAATCATTGGTCGGGAAGGACGAAATATCCGTGCTCTTGAAGCTGCTACAGGGGCTGAAATCATTGTTGATGATACTCCTGAAGCTATCATTATATCCAGTTTTGACCCCGTCCGTCGAGAAGTTTGCCGCTTGTCCTTACAGCGTTTAGTTGCTGACGGTCGTATTCACCCTGCTCGTATTGAAGAGGTGGTGGAGAAAACTCGTAAACAACTAGAGGAGCAAATCATGGAAATCGGTGAACGTACGGTCATCGAGTTAGACATTCACGGCCTAAATCAAGCGCTTGTTCGTATGGTTGGTCGTATGCGTTTCCGTTCTTCATACGGTCAAAATCTACTGAAACACTCTATAGAAACAGCCAACCTTTGTGCTTTGATGGCTGCCGAATTAGGTTTGCCTAAGAAAATGGCTAAAATGGCTAAAAGGGCAGGATTATTGCATGACATTGGTAAAGTTTCTGATGAAGAATCTGAATTGTCACACGCCATTCTTGGTATGAAATTGTGTGAAAAATTCAATGAGCGGGCGCCTATTTGCAATGCTGTAGGAGCACACCACGACGAGGTAGAAATGGAGTATATCATTTCTCCAATCGTTCAAGCTTGTGATGCCATCTCTGGTGCTCGACCTGGTGCTCGCCGTGAAATCCTAGAAGGTTACCTTAAACGTATCAAAGAGTTAGAGGATATCGCGTTAGCTTATGATGGTGTTCAAAAGGTTTATGCTATGCAAGCAGGCCGTGAGTTGCGCGTCATCGTCGAAAGCGAGAAAGTATCTGACCAACAAGCAGATGATTTATCGTTCCAGATCTCTAGTAAAATTCAAGAAGAAATGCAGTACCCCGGTCAAATTAAGGTTACTGTAATTCGCGAAAAACGAGCGGTTTCATTCGCTCGCTAGTGATCCTATTAATTCGAGAGTTACATTAATGTTCATATTGGGCCGTCGAGATTTAGCTTCTTGGCGGCCTTTTTTTTGTTAGGGGATAAGAGAGGGTGGGGGCAATTGCTCTTTGCTGTTGAACTTAGAAATCCTTGGGATTTTTTGTTTGTAAAAAAGACAAAAGCCTTGTTGTCTAAACAAAAAATTGCCCAAGTAGGAGGGCTAACTTGGGCAACTTCGAAAAGAAATTTCGTATTTAATAAGGCAGGTCTTGGATGATTGCTTTTAACGTTTTGAAACGCTGATATTAATTAGACTAGATTAAGTAGCCGGGACTATTTTCTTCTGCATATCAACGATTCGCATCGCTATATAGGAAACGAGCATACTTGCAATCATTCCCTCAAGGAACAAATAAAGACTTATGGTGAAAGGCGTTAAGTAGTTTTTGGCTCCTGCAAAGGCATTTTCAATGATGAATCCCATCATCGCTCCATCTAAGTATAAAAACACCATTTGGTAAAGGGCAAAAGCACCAACCCCGATCAGGGATGCTTTTACACCAATCATTGATCCTGAAAAGTAGGTGAATTGTTCAAGGGGGATCCTCTTTTTGTATTCACGAATGGCAAGATATACCAAGGGAAGATGAATAAAACCGTTCAGGATACGAAGGTTCGTGTTCGATACTAGGGAAAGAAATTTCATGAAAATGAAAAACACTAAAAAACCAATAAACATAATTATTCCGTACTTAATAATAATATCTCTTTCTGCCATAAGCCATAGGTTTTTTTATTATGAAATAAGGTGAATGTTCTGTTCTTTTGTAAAATGCAAAAATAAAGTCTAAATGTCAAGTCTAAAGCCAAATAATTGTATGTCTATTTGGTTTTGGTTGGAATAAAATTTAAAAACGAATAAAAAAATGATGCTTTAGATTGTTTTGGTTATCAGGTGTTTTCATTGTGCGAAAAATCTACATGAGGTTTAATTGCCTGACACTTTTTTAGTAAATAAAATTTATTTTTAGATGTAATTAGATAGTTTTAATCTTTAAACTAAAGGCATTTTTCAATTATTTCTAAAGCAAAAAGCCTAAAATTCTTAGAATTTTAGGCTTTTCAAGTGAAACTATGCTTGTTTTAAGCAATTCGCGTTCAAAAAGAAATTTAACTCCTCTTCACTTCTACAACTTCATTGGTGATAGGCTTTTTAAACTCGACAATTTGAGGTTCGATATCACCTGACGGCCAGTGTATTTCTAGCTTTTTCAAGGATTCTTCTCCTAGTCCAATGTTTAGCGGTGCATGAACAGCACTAAAGGATTGACCGCCAACAAGGAAACGGCGCATAATTTTGTCATTGACAATGACTTTTGCACCTACACCATGAACATTAGCGGTAGTTGGATCTTTGAGTACGATTTTTACCCAATTGCCTGTTTTTCCTTTTGGAGCGCCACCGTTGATATAAACGAAGGTTGGCCCTTCTTCGAAATTCGTTGGTGCTTTAATGACTTTGTTTGGAGGAGGCATGGCCATAACTTTACCCATAATATTGACTTTCAGGTTTCTAGCGGAAGGAAGATTCGAGTTATTTCCTCCAGCATGACAAACGACCATGTCGTCAAATCCATCATTATTAAGATCGGCAGCTATGGAGCCGTTGGCACACTCATGCATTCGGAATATATCTTTAATTCGGCTTTTCTGTGATGCTTCAAGCCCCATCTCAGCATAAGAATCCATATCTTGAAGATAGACATAATCCCTTTTGTGCCAGTTTGTTCCGGGTGCTTTTCTGCGTGGAGGATTGGCTTCATAATCTAAGCCGACAATGTCTAGAACGCG
Organism: Saprospiraceae bacterium; assembly: GCA_020631545.1. Lineage (GTDB taxonomy): Bacteria > Bacteroidota > Bacteroidia > Chitinophagales > Saprospiraceae > JAHDHB01. The sequence goes on from JAHDHB010000274.1 coordinate 2,943, forward strand.
GTATTCTAGTGTTTTTTCTTTAAACTTTAACTTGTCGGTAGTGCTTTCATTTACAATTAGGCGACCAGGACTTGAAGTCATTTCTCCTAGGAAATCGTCATTTCCTCTAGAAAGCGAGCCCACAGTGTAAATGTCTAAGTCTCCATCATTTTCAAGGTCGAAAAAGAGGGGATTCCAAGCAAATTCTAAAGCAGCAAACCCCTTGGCATAATTGAATTCTTCATAAAGTTTTTCAGCTTCAGGAGCACAATTCGATTTTTGTGTAATATCTGGTGCGATATAGGGTGAATATTCAACTTCCGTTTCTCGTACAATGTCCTTGAATCCAACATCAGGAAGAAAGCTAAGTAAAGCGTGATGTTGGCAAGCTTTTCCCTCCAAGTAATTGAGTGTACCAGTTGCTGTTAAGTACATATCCTCAGGATTATCGGCAAAAAGGACGGTATTTCTAATCGTAACAGATTGAGAACCAAAGCTGGTAGCCATGATTTCGTCTTTCATATCACCATTCAAATCACCAGAAGCGATGCCCATCCAACTCCCGTTCCATTCAGGTTTATTAAATTTTTCATAGATTTTAAAGCCTTTACCTTTCAGGTTTTCGTAAACACGAAGTCTATTTCCGATATCATTGGCAACAAGTAGATCCGGGTATCCATCATTGGTGAAGTCAACCATTTGAGAAGCCCAAGAGTGATCCGCTTTTTTCCCGATTTGTTTTCCATTATGCTTTTGGTCGGAATCATTGACTAAGGTTTTGGATTTGCCATCCCAGTTGGAGGATGGAATGTTTTCTTCATCGTGCAATCCTGCAACCTTAAAAGAAGAAGCACTTTCCTTAAAGGTGAGTTTTCCTGTTTCTGCCATTTGGTTTATCCATAATTCATTAGGATGTCCCCCAAATTGATTTAGGCCAAAGCCCCAGAAATCAGGGTCAATAAAATTGCAAATGTAAATATCCAAATCGCCATCTCTGTCAATGTCTGCAATACTAGCACTGGCAGAAGACCAGTTTGTCGTGTGCATTTCTGCTTCTTCGGTAGCATCTTTCCATTCCGGAATGCCATCACCATCTTTATCGCCTAAGTTGAGGAGCAAGGTATTTCGGCCTTCAACTTCCTCTTTACCCGAAAAATTAACGGTATTATGAATCCCATCTTTCATATCTCCAGCCAAGTAGGGGGGGAGGGTAGTTTTGATATAGTTTTTACCGCTTTTTTTGCGTCCAATATTCTCACTAGGTGGAAAAATTTTCAGGCTTAGGGAGACATCAATGAAAGGCATACCATAGTGGTGGTTCAAGATCAAAAGGTCGACCAAGCCGTCGCCATTAAAATCTCCAGAAGCAGCCCCCCAAGCACACCTGCCTACGCCAAACTCATCTTCCTCAACGGATTCTCTAGGGATATACTTGTTTTCAAACATTAACTCCTTCTTTGTATGCTTATTTCCTCTTTGTGTTTTGATAAGCTCTGAAACCGATTTATAAATAGGATCGCCATTTTGGGCATTTCCCATATTGAGGTAAAGGGCACATGGTTTTCCTTTAGTGAACTTATCCATTTGCAAAACGCCATTCTCATCATTTTGCTTAGAGGATTGGCGCCCGGAATGCGGAAAAAATAAATCCATTCTTCCGTCGTTATTAGCATCTAAAATAGTAGCCCCACGGAGCGTAACAAAGTTATTTCCTTTAGCAGCATCACCAAGTGTTTCTCCTATTTCTCGGAAAGGCAGGATGGTAGAATCCAGCTTAATGGCCGTTTCTTGAGGCGTAAAATAATCTGTAGAGATTTTGTTGTCTGGTACTTCTCCTCCTATTGCTTGTTGGAAGAAGCCACTGATAATATTTAGTGCGTCTTCGCCTGCCATTGTTTTAATTAAAAAACGGCCTCCAAAGAATAAGAGTGCAAGGATACCTGCAAAGATAGCCAACCGCTTACTCAATTTTTTGAAATTCATGGTAATTGTATTTTGTTTGATGTTGGTGAATTGAAAAATCAGTTGAATACAAGTAAAAGTATTGGTAATAAGGCTAATGAGATGTTTACATGTAATCAACTCCATTACTACATGTAATCAACTAACTCCATTACCTATAGGGTACATGCACTCTACAAACAACCTTAATCAGTTCTTAGTACGCATTTCTAGGTAAAAGGGTTCTTTTAAAAGTCTTTTGCGTTTCCCTGAAGTTGTCAAAAAAGATCCTTAGCGGTTAAATTAAATATTACTTTTGCGAAAAAGTGTTTGTCTTGTGATAAAGCTTAAAGAATATTGGTGTCTTGATAGACTTCGTAAATAGGTGGTTTGTAGGACGCACTAGCCTTCAAAACAAGTTGTTCTAAATCACCATGAATAGGAATATTAAATTCTAACAAATCTACAATTCGTTCATAAGATACAATAGTCATTCTTAAGTAGGTTTTTCCCTCCTTTTGAAAAGGACGTAAGTAGATTTGTTCGTATCCTACGGGGTGATTGTTCATTAAATAAAGCTGATCGTCCCGCTCTTTTGTCAAGTATGCATAATGTGGATATGTTCCTTCCTTCAAGCGTAAGTAGCGGCGTTCTACTAGTTCAGAAGAAGCCAATACGCCAACACCAAAACCCGGAATTTTGTAATCTTCGCTTAAAACAAGCAGTTGAATAGGGATATTTCCAGCAATAATGCGTTCGTTGTTGGTGCTAGATTTTAAGTGAATTTCCAAGTACCCATATTTTCCATAGCCATCATGTTTTCCTCCGTAGCTTGTAAGTGGTTGTACATCATAGAATTCAACCTGATCCCATGCGGGGTTGTAAGCAGTTTGCATTCGTTCATTTTTATCATAAATACCAGGAGGTTTGAAGGAATGCATATCAAAGAGATCGCCAGGTAGGAGATCCGCAAAGGAAGCTGCTTCAAGTTTTTGGCTATCGCGCAAAATGCAATAAAAGCCGCGTTGTACCTTACGTCTAGAGTCTTGAGACGAATATCCATCCACTAATTTTTCTCCGGCTACTTGAGGAATTGCGGTAGCGATTAATTTTTTTTGCTTTCTGAAACGATCCAAGTCTAGAGGAATGGTTTCAAGATTTGGGGGAGAATCAATATATTTATATAGTTCTTCTGTAGAATTTTCGATCCCATTTTGATGTTTTACCATGTCAAAGTACAAATCTTTGGGCAAGGTAAACCATCCATGAAACATTTCTCCTACAGCATCCGTAGCACTAATTTCCCACAATGATGGATTCAGGCAATTATTGATAACCGACATTCGCTTAGGTTTGACCTTAGGGTTGGGTTCAATGGTTCCTGAAGCAGAATAAATGAACTCACCGTCTTCATTGAAGATATTCTCCTCCGACGTATTGAAAAAAGCAAATTCTTTATTATCAGTTTGATAGCTAAGGCTAATGCCGTTTCTAGCATACTCGGCAAGCAGCAAATTCGCTTTATCAAAATCATCTAAGATATTATTGTGCTTGTAAGGTAGTAAGGGGACAAGGAATTGGGTGTTGATATTGTGGAATACGACGCCCGTATTTTTAGAAGGAGCCTCTAATCCAAGGTTAAGCACTTTTGCTTTTTTGCTGTACTCTACTTTTAATTGATTATGCTCTCGCAGTATAGAGTGATAGCGGTTGAGAGATTGAGTGCTCGAATTAAGTGCCTTATTCGTGTCTAATGCCATTTCTTGGTCTATAGAAACAGGAATGTTAGAATATATTTTTACTTGCTTGTCAGGAGTGCAAGATGAGATTCCTAGTCCTAATAAAAATAGGAAAACGAGCTGTTGTAAAAATAATGGCCTAGAAATAGTACCTGAATTCATTTGTTTAGGTTGCTTTATAGTTTAGTTTAGAAGTGAATGTGAAAATCAGTTATTTATATTTCCTAAAACATTGATTTTCGCTCCTTACAAAATTAGTGAATATTTTAACATGGGAGCATTTTTTTTTGTTTTTTTTAACAAATTACCTTAGTGACTGCCATTATTTGTAATATATTTACTGAGGTTTAATATTAGAGGTGTTTGTTTTATATTTTAGTGACTGTTTTGTTTACCTCTTAATGACTTTCTTCTTTTTATATTTTTTTTATAGAAAACTAGCTACTATGCATTTTAAAACTGTGATTGAACCATTTAGGATAAAAATGGTAGAGCCTATACATATGTCCACGGAAAAGGAACGCCGGAACTATTTGAAAGAGGCGAAGAATAACTTATTTCTATTGGAATCCGAAAAGGTCATCATTGATTTACTTACGGATAGTGGGACTTCAGCGATGAGTGCTCAACAGTGGGGAGGTATTATGATGGGAGATGAGTCCTATGCTGGTGCAAAAAGCTGGGAAAAAATGCGTAAGGCTATTTTTGATTTGACGGGCTACGATTATATTCTTCCTATACATCAGGGAAGGGCTGGAGAGAGTATTCTATATTCGCAATTGGGTGGTAAGGGGAAGGTGTTTATCAGTAATACGCACTTCGATACCACTAGAGCCAATATTGAATATTCTGGTGCTTTAGCTGTTGACTGCCTATCTGAACAGGGGAAACAACCTGCTCTTGAACATCCTTTCAAGGGGAATATAGATGTAAAGAAATTGGAGCAAACGATTCTTAAGCATGGAGCTGAAAGTATTGGTGCCGTGGTACTCACGGTTACGAATAATAGTGGTGGTGGACAGCCTGTCAGTATGCAAAACGCTAAAGATGTACGGGCTATTTGTGACAAATATCAAGTCCTTTTTCTATTAGATTGTTGTCGAATTGCAGAAAATTCCTATTTCGTGGCTCAACGTGAGCAAGCGTATAAAAATGTAAGCTATCGGGCTATTGCTCAAGAAATGTTTGCCTTGTCTGATGGTGCTGTCATGAGTGCTAAAAAAGATGCTTTGGTCAATATGGGAGGTTTTATTGCGCTAAGGGATAAAAAGATAGCTGATGCTTGTGCTAATATGCTGATTATGAAAGAGGGCTTTGTTACTTATGGAGGCTTATCGGGTAGGGATATGGAAGCGCTTGCTATTGGTTTAGTGGAGGTTTTTGACAAGGACTATTTACATTATAGAATTTCGAGTACGACTTATTTGGGAGACAAGCTGACGGCGCTTGGAGTGCCTGTTATTCGGCCTATTGGGGGGCATGCTGTTTATGTTGATGCAAAGACTTTTTATGATCATATTCCTGTGGATGAATATCCTGGTCATGCTTTAGCTTGTGATTTGTACCTTAAGGGAGGGATAAGAGCTTGTGAGATTGGTTCTGTTATGTTTGGCAAGTATAGCGAAAGCGGGGAGTTGATTCCTGCTCAAATGGAGCTGGTTCGTCTAGCTATTCCTAGGCGAGTATATACGCAAAGCCATCTAGATTATGTGGTCGAAACCTTCGAGGCGGTTCTTGCTGAAAAGCAGTCTTCAAAAGGGATGAAAATTATTTATGAACCAGCATTTTTGAGGCATTTTACGGCGCATTTTGCTAGGCTATTACCAGAGTATGCTAGTGTGGTGTAAGTGTCAACAATCCTACAATAAGTACGATGTAAGCTATTGGGGCGTCAACTTCTACGTTTTTTGTTCTGGAAATGAAATGTAAAAATGTGGATTTGGCGATTTTTTTACCATATAAGGCTCATAAGAAGATATAAGTATAGCGTGATGTGTTATATATTAGTCACAAAAGACTTATAAGGAGGTCTGCGACCTTTTTAAGATGAATGATGTTTATTATTTGCTTGTA
>JAHDHB010000275.1 GCA_020631545.1 Saprospiraceae bacterium
TCTACTCCCGATAGCTATCGCGGACTACAAAGTTTTGCCAGTTTTTGGCAAGAGTCAACTGCTTAAACTATATCTTTTTGTGCTTTGCGCAAGTTGCCCCTACAGATCAGCATTCAAAGAGGAGATATGACTCGTCTTCACCGCTTAGTTAAAACCAAGGGGACAACCGAAGTTAATGAAACTAAAAAGGCGTTTAGACCTCTCAAACCTTATAGGTTGCACAGGTCTAAACACCTTTTTAGTTTAACGATCAAAATTTATAACATCCTTACTCTTAGATGCCCTCTTCTTCTTCCTCAAAATCGAACTCACCTCCTTCGCCTTCTTCCTCCTCTTCGTCGTTGAAGTCGAATTCGAATTCGCCACCTGCTTCTTCCTCCATATCTTGAGCCTCTTCCGTTAATATTTCGCCATCCTCTCCTTGCTCTGGATTTTCTTCATTGATGTATTTGGTGCAGTCCAATTCGATTTCCAACTCGCCACTAGGAACGCTGAAGTAGCCACCTTTGAAGGCTAGTTCTTCATCGGCTTCTACGGCCTTCATAAAATGGCCGAAGATAGGCCGAGCTAAGGCCGAGCCCTGCCCATATCGTATGTCTCTAAAGCGCACCCAACGGTCATCACAGCCCACCCAAGTACCACTGACTAACTTAGGCGTAACGCCCATAAACCAAGCATCGGCGTGGGAGTTGGTGGTTCCTGTTTTGCCGCCATTGGGTGTTTTTATGCCTAGGCGCCCACCAACTACGTTTTTCAACATCTCTAACATGACATAGGTGGCTTGCTCGCTGAGCACTTGTTTTTGTTCAGGAATCGATTCGTAAATGATGTTCCCGTTTTTATCCTCAATACGTTGGATATAAACAGGTTTTGTAGCGATTCCTTCATTAGCGAAAGCCGTATAGGCTCCGACCATTTCAAAAACGGAAAGGTCTGGTGTTCCTAGACAAATGGAGGGTACAGGAGGCACCCGCGCTGTATCAATGCCCATATTCGCGATAAAGGCACGGAAGGGCTGCACGCTTCCCAAATCTTTCATTAAGTAAGCAGAAACGGAGTTTTTCGACTCTTTTAGCGCTTCCATTAAGGTAATCGGTTCATTCGTATAACTCCCTGCGTTTTTAGGTGTCCAGTCTTTTTTCAGCCCAAAAGTCCCTACGCCTAAAGTAATAGGCTGGTCAATAACCTTATAGCAAGGGGAATAGCCTCTTAAATCAACGGAAAGTGCGTATAAAAAGGGTTTAAAAGTGGAACCAATTTGACGGGATACATTAATATTGGCGTGGTCGTACTTGAAGTATTTATGGTTGACACCTCCGACCCAAGCTTTGATGTGTCCTGTAGTAGGTTCTACGACCAAAAAGCCTGATTGTAAATGCATTCGGTAGTACCGGATAGAATCCAAGGGACTCATTATCGTATCCTTTTCATTTTTATCGGTATAAGCAAATACCGTCATTTTTACAGGTTTGTCAAACTCTTCCTCCATGGCATCTTGGAAGGTTTCCCATTCCTTCTTCATTTCTTTCCATTTGCCTGATTTGAACGCTTCGCGGTATTTATTGCCTAGTTTTTTACCAATAAACCCAGTACTTTCCCATTTCTTAATTAAATCACGATCTTCTTCGATACGGAACATTCGTTCTACATCAGCATCACGGAAAGTGTATTCAATCGTTTTTTTCAAGTACTTTGGTCGATTACGCTGGTAGCGTGTAGATTCTTTTTTCAACCTTTCTAGGGCTTTCAAACGCCTTGCAATATCTTCTTTTGTGGTTGTGTTTTCTTTGTGTGTCCAAGGATCTTTCTTACTCCAATGCTTGAAAAGCTTCTTCTGCATACCCGACAAATGCTTTCGCACAGCAGCTTCCGCATGTTCTTGCATACGTGCATCGATAGTCGTATAGATTTTTAGTCCATCTTTGTAGATGTTGTAGGTCGTTCCGTCTGGTTTAGTATATTCTCCAAGCAATTTTTTCAAATCTTCCCTTAGATATTCTCTAAAGTAAGGCGCTAGCCCTTCGTTGTGATCCATCACCTTGAAACCTGTCATATCTAGAGGTTTCACCCGTAGGGTATCATATTGTACTTGAGTGATTTTGCTGTTTTTCTGCATTTGAGATAAGACCACCATCCGACGGTGTAAGGTGGTATCAGGAAAAGAAATGGGATTAAATAAGGAAGGGTTTTTTAACATTCCTACGAGCAAAGCACTTTCTTCAATCGTCAATTCTTCTTGGGTTTTACCAAAATAAATCTCTGAAGCAGAGCGAATACCATAAGCGCCATGAATGAAGTTGAATTTATTCAAGTACATGGTCAAGATTTCTTCCTTGGTATAACTTCTTTCCAGCTTTACGGCAGTAATCCATTCTTTGAGCTTTGTCATTCCTAGCACCCAGACCTTTCTTATAGGATTCATTCCTGCCCTACTCTTTCGCTCAAAAAGCAATTTGGCCAACTGTTGGGAGATGGTACTACCACCACCAGAGCTACGATCAAACAAGAATACGGTTTTGACAAGTACCCTTCCCAGGGCTTCAAAATCAATTCCGCTATGCTCATAAAAGCGCTCATCTTCTGTAGCGACCAAAGCATCAATTAAGTGCTGAGGCAATTCTTCATATCGAACATCAATTCTATTTTCATCAAAATATCGTCCTAATAGTTTTCCATTGCTACCAAATACTTCAGAAGCGATTTTGCTGTTAGGGTTCTCTAACTCATCGAAGGTAGGCAAATCGGTCATCGAGAGTATAAAAAGCAATAGGTAGACCGCTGCTATACCGCCAATAAGACCACGCCAACCCCATTTGATGATTTTTTTGTACTGAGGCATCCGCTCTTCTCTAAAAGAGCTTTGCTGTTTAGATGCGGATACCGTTGCTTTTTTCTCCGTTAAAGGAGATTTATTATCAGGCGATGTATTTTTTTCTTCCGAATTCGTCTTGTCCTTATCGTTATCCAATGTCCTAGAGTTTTAGGTTTGTCAAAATGACGGTTATTGAACTTATGAAAACCGTACAAAATTAAGTATAATATAGTACTTCTTCAAAAGAGAATGGCATAGCCTTATGAATAATTTTGATGTTTTTTGTAGTTGATTGAACTATAGGCAGTGGCAGCGAGGCGACAAGTAAAAAGCTATCCGTGTTAGCTATTGGGAGTTATCTGGGGAGGTTTGGCCCATTATAAAAATCGACCTACCTCTAATGTAGTAGTCGCCCCAAATCCTTCAATACCCTAACACTTTTACAACAACTTAATTCTTTGTTTTTTAGATTTTCAGATAGGAATTTACGCACTATTTTCTTTGACAAAATACTTGGATCAAGGGAATAGCCTTAAAATGACAGGTCTATTTTTGTCGGGTTAATAGCAATGCTCCCCCCATTGGTGATAAAATAAAAGCATCACCGTATCGCAGCCCTAGGAGTTGAAATTCCTAGTGATTCTTTCTCTTTCCGCGCTATGTTTTTTTGCTTCTTGGTGAACCTCTAGCTCATCGATGCTGTCTAATACTCTTTGTTTAAGAATGCTCATCATGCGCTTGTTGTATTCCGATTCATTTTTGCTGTAGATGAGGTATTCTTCAAGGGTGAACCAGCCCATGACTAGCCCCTTCAAATCATTTCGCATTTTGAAGTCTTGCCAAAAATTATCTGTGATATATCCTGGACGGTACTTGTCTGATAAAGCAAAATAAATGTTTTTTTCTTTCGACAAGTATTTATCTACGATTGCGATAATGAGTTTATGCTGTAGTTTGATGATGGGTCGAAGTGTTACATTCTGAAAACGTTCTTCTTCACTCATGCCTTCATAGACCTTGGCAGAAACTATCTGAGGTCTAAGGCTAACGCGATTGCATTTTTCCATAAGGGATGAATTTCGTAGGCAATGAATGAAAAATACGATTTATGATGAATGAAACCCTCATGGCATAAATTATGATTTGCTGGCAAATCAAAAACATCATACTTCATACATCGTATTTTCAAGAAACGCCTTTTCGGAGTAGCCTCAGCGTTTTATTCATAATTTTCTTCGCAGAATTCTAGAAATGGCTCTAGCTCACGCAAACGTAGTAGAGTCTTGTAGTTGGCTTGAGATAGTGGGTAGATGTCAGCGTTGGGGTCTAAACCTCCAAGCATTTCATCTTTTTTCCCTCGAACCTCTTTGAGGTATTTTAAGGCTGTGGCTTCATTTGCAAATCGTCGGACGATTAATACAGCAGATTCCGCTTTTACACTAAGCATTAAACTGGAAATTTTTAAGTTTTCCAATTCATGATATTTTTTGTTGTAATCAGAGATTGCTGCTTTGACTTTATCTAAAGCCGCGTTTTCATCATCTAAAACGACAATGACATAGTGCTGATCGTCAGGTTTGATTTTAAACAAGCCTTTTTTATCCTGTTGAGTTGGTTCTGCTGTTGGGATAGTAGGCGTATCGGCAGTACCTTCACCTAAGAAGGATAAATATTCTTTAGCTTTTAGCGCCTCATCGGTATCTGGGTATTTTCTTACCACTTGCTTCAAAGCACTGACGTAAGCCGCTTTTCCATCAATATTACCTGTACACAAAGCCATTAACAGGGCGAATTTGGGGCGGAAGGTATTTCCATCACCAAACACTTCCTCCGCTTTATTGATGCGCTCTACCGCTTGAGTATATTCGCCAGTTTCATACAAATCATAAGCTCCATTATAGTACTTGTTGAGTTTGCTTTCTGTATCCTCAACATTGGCTAAAGAAGCCGGATCTTTTATAGCCTTAGCATGTTTGCTGTCGGGGTATTGCTTCAAAACCAAATCTTTAAAATAACCAGCTCGTTGGCGGTCACCACTTTCTAGGTGCAATAAATAAAGAGAATAAGCGACTTCTAGATCGTATTTATTTTTAGGAAAGCGCTTAATTAAGTCTTCAAAGGTGGTAATGGCCTTTTTATCGTTTTCTAGTCGGTCACGATAAAGATTGCCAAGTAAGAAGAGCGACTCTAAATTGCTTTTCTCTATTTTTTCAATATCTGCTGGAGTTTTGGGTACATCTTTGAAGAAGGCCGCCATTTCTTTATCGGAAACGGTAATAGCGGCTATTTCCGCATCAACACCTTCCTCTTCTCTAATGGCAATATTGCCACGATTCGAACGTCTCCAATCGTCTTCTAGGGCACGTTCACCCCAAATTTTATTAAATTCTTTAGCTCCTTTTTTGACGGAGTTGGCATCATAAGCGAAAAATCGGCTTTTGGCTGCTGAGGCACTTGGTAAAGAGGAGGTCGGTCTTGCAGGGCCTTTCCCTTTATCTGGAGCGTTATCAAGCTGTTCTTTCTTTAATTTTTTGGCTAGCACCATTCTTTCCTCATCTGTCATTTTGCTGATCATCACCAAGCTATCATTGAGTGCTAAAAGTTCAATTTGCTGAGCAATATCCGTTAAAGAATTGGCATATCCAGTAACCTCGTCGAAGCGCAAGTCATTTTCCGGCATGGCAAGGAGGGTGCTATCGTAGTACCGTTTCGAAAAAACGTATTCCTCTCTATTGAAATAGATCTCAGCTAACTTCAAGTAAGATTCAGCTTTTTGAGGGCGATTCGATTGGTTATAGACCAAAGATTCTTTAAGGTACTCAATGGCATCAGGGATCTGCTGATCTTTCAAGGCCACTTGAGCCATGGAGAAGAAGATTTGATCGCGGAATTCTTCATTTTTGATGTCTTTGGACATTCGCTTAAGCGCCGCCAAGGTATTTTTGCTAGAGCTTCCACCACTTGCCCAATCATTGGTAATCATGTTTAAGCGAGTACGAAATTCCATATCATACTCAGGTCTTAGCGCAAGGACTTGCTTATAGGCTTTTGCGGCGTCGTCTTGTCTTCCTTCCAATTCATGAATTTGAGCAAGGATGTACACGTAGCGTGTTTTCTTTCTTTTATTTGCTGTGAGCTCAATAGCTTGGTTAAGTGTTTCAACGGAGTTGGCGTAATCTTTACGTTTCAGATGGTAGTACGAGTCAATGGCCGCGATTTCAGCCAATTGTTTTTTATTAAACTGGTCATCCTTTTTCATCTTGCTTAGCTTAAAAAAGGCTTTATCAAAATCCCCTTGCTCAACAAGTGTTCTAGCATGCCATATCATGGCATTCCTACGAGAGTTAACGTTGTATTTTTTCTTTGCTAGTTCTTCTTCCAGCTCTTCTCCTTTCAATTTTCTAGTTTTTTTCTTCTTTTTCTTCTTTCTTAGATTTCTTTTGCGTTCCTTTTCATACAAATTTTGAGGGTCATATTCTTTAACAATATAATCAAAAGCTTCCGATGCTGTTTCATAATTTTGCTTGAGGTACTCCGCTTGCCCAATCAGGAAATAGGCGTCATCCGTCCATTTGCTGGGCCTATGCAAAGAAATAACAATAGAAGATTTTTTGATAGCTTCATCCAAAGGACCAGCGACAGATTGCGCATCTTCTACGGCAGCTTCTTTGTAAAGCGCTAAAATCTGGTTATAATTATCTTGGTGTTGATCAGATAAGTTGGTGAAACTCTCTTTTAATATTATTTTTGCGTTGTGGTATCCGTTGAACCTTGCATTGAGGTTATGCAAAGCTTTTTTTAAGCCTTTAACTTCATCGACGGATTTCTTCTTAGTTGCACAGCCGGCAAGGGTTAGCACAAACAAAGAGAGGAGTATGATGGTAATTCGATTCTTCAACCTGTTAGTATTTAGATTAAGATTTGCGAAAGCAAGATAACGTAATAGTTATAATAACTTGCTTTCGTGCAAAAATATTTCATTTTTTCCTAAAAATTTAATAATGTCAGACGAAATTACGCCGCCAGAGGAACAACTTAACAAATATCGGCTTGTTATCATGAACGACGAAACCTTTGAGGAGATAAATTCGTTTAGAGTATCAAAGCCAAAAATTTACTTAGCCATTGCTGGAGTTTTCCTAGGAATTACGTTTTTACTTTGGACGCTAATCTCTTTAACGCCATTGAAAGTTCTTTTGTTTGGATATGGAGACCATAATTTGCGGCAAAATATGGTTCAAATATCAGTCCAAGTCGATTCCTTAGAGAAAGCACTGGCAGACAGAGATCATTACATTATGAATATGCGCAAAGTACTTACAGGTAATTTGGAAACCGATGAATTGGCCGAGGCTCAACTCCCTCCTACGCCAGCAGAAACGAAGCCAGAAACCGTAGCGCCAAAAATAAAGGAAGCAACAAAACGCAATCGTGAAGACTCCTTGCTCCGTTCTCGTTTGACGCAACAGGAAGAATTTTCGGTTCCAAAATCTAACCAGCCAGCATATGATCAGGTAAAAATTGCACCGACTGAAGGAACACGAATAGAAGAGCTTTATTTTATTCCACCTTTACGAGGTTATATAACGGCGGATTTTCAACCTAGTAAAAAGCACTATGGTATTGATATAGCGGCTCCTAAAAATACACCAATTAAAAGTGCGATGGCCGGGACGGTGATTATGTCTGACTGGACAATGGAAACTGGAAACATAATTGGGATCCAGCACAAGAATAATCTCGTATCTTTTTACAAACACAATTCGGTATTATTGAAAAAGATTGGTAGTTTTGTAAAGGCGGGAGAGGCCGTAGCCATCATCGGTAACACAGGTCAATTGTCAGATGGGCCCCATTTGCATTTTGAAATTTGGCACAATGGCCAGCCAGTTAACCCGACAAATTATATTAATTTTTAAAGGCTAACAAGTTAGATAACTAAGTGTCATGAAGAAACGGTTTTTATTTTATCCGTATTTCTTCTTGATGAGCTTTGTGATCTTCTTTTTAGTCATTTTAGTTCAACCCATTCAGAGTAAATATCATGTTCGGAAACAACAAAGACACCAAAAAGCCGCCTATAGCTGTGGTACCTACTTCAAACGCTCACAATAGCCTTGTAAAAGGCACGGTTGTCGAGGGAGAGATTCAGTCGCAAAGCGACATTAGAATTGATGGTTTTGTGAGAGGTACCATCCTTTGTAAGGCGAAGGTAGTGATCGGGCCAAGCGGTGTAGTCGAAGGTACGATTACTTGTGCCAATGCCGTAATCGAAGGCACACTCGACGGCCAAATTACTGTAGCAGAGACGTTAAAGCTTGAGAAGACAGCTAAAGTTACTGCGGAATTAACTACTAACAAATTCATCGTTGCACCAGGCGCCATCTTTAATGGTACTTGCAAGATGGGTCAAGCAGCAGCCAATGCCCCACTCTCGAAAAAAGATGGAAGGGGAAAACTCCCTAAGAAATCTCCACTCAAAAAAGAAGCAAGCTAAGAACAATAGCTTTAGGTTTCTGAAATACTCCAATCTTGCTTTCCAAATGGGCATTCTGATATTTCTTGGCGCTTACGCTGGCAAATATCTGGATGGCCTTTTGGAGTTGGAGTTGCCTCTATGCACTGCTCTGCTTTCTTTGCTAGGGCTGGGTGTTGCTTTTTATATATTTTTTAAGGATTTGGCTCGGGAAAATAAAAAATAACTTTCTCCTAGGCAAAACAGGCCATGTAATTTTTTGCTCGCTAGGGCGAGAAGAGGGAAAGTAGCCCCAGTCGCTTGGTTTTTCACTAAGTGTTTTTTATTCTATTTCATATTGGTTAGTACCAAAATTATTTTCATGTCAATAAACTA
>JAHDHB010000276.1:0-7595 GCA_020631545.1 Saprospiraceae bacterium
TGAAGGATTACCCCTACGGGTTTCAGTATTAGGGTATTCCTGCATCTGTAAACATGAAGTGCTATTTTTTTTGGAGATAGCGAGAGCTTAAAACCTAAATCCTGAGTAGGGGCAATCCTTTATGGTTGCCCCCCTAAAACCTATTCTTATTAATCGTAATTTTTTCTTTTACAATTTGAATTGTACAAGCATAAACAACATCTCCCCTAGTCTTTCCCCTGCCCCTTCATCAATTCTTCCACTGCTGCTTCCAACTGCTCATCTCGCCCCTTTCTAACCACTTCAGGAGTATTCAACACTTTGATATCCGGTTCAAGATCCTGATTTTCTAGGTATTTTCCGTCATTGCCGACCATACCTACTTGGGGAATACCAAAAACCATATCATTTTGCAAGCGTTCCCACCAGACCGCAGTCCCTGTACCAGGAACGGGCATCCCGACTAATTTGCCAATGCCTAAAGCCTTGTAGGTGTAGGGGAACATATGCGCATCAGAGTAATTACTTTCACTCATTACGACTATAGAAGGCTTTGTCCATTTGAAATGTGGTTCACCACCTAAATCCTGTTCTCTAGGCATGAAAGTCATATATTTTTTGCCATCTAAAAACGTAGCCAAGTCATCATGAAGCCATCCGCCACCATTGAAGCGCGTGTCCACAATAAGCGATTCCTTATCGTTATTTTTGCCTAAAGTCTCCTCGTAAATTGTTCGATAACTGTCGTCATTCATTCCTCGAACATGGACATAGCCAATTTTTCCGTCAGAAAGCTCGTCCACAAGTTGTCGGCAATTTTCCACCCAACGCCGATACAACAATTGGCTTTCTTCACCTAGTGAAATGGGTTTGGTGGTCTCCTCCCAACGTTTTTTAGTAGCAGGATCATAGAGGGAAAGCAAGGTGTTTTTACCTTCTTTACGATTCAACAGGCGGTAATAATTTTCAGTAGATCGAAGTGCTATGCCGTCAATTTTTTCAATGATAATCCCTTCTTTGATTTTAGAAGTACTGTTATCCAAGGGCCCTCGGTCAATAACTTCTACGACTTGAAGGCCATCTCCTTCATAGTTCACCTCATAAAATAGCCCTAGGGAAGCCGTATTATCACCGTTCTCCGTTTTGGGCCTATAATAGGCGCCTGTATGGGATGCATTCAGTTCACCAAGCATTTCACTCAGCATTTCCGTAAAATCATGATTGTTATTGATGTGTGGTAAAAACCTTGCATATTCCTTTTTGTAGAAATCCCAAGGAACATCGTGTAAGTCAACTTTATAAAATTTCTTCTCTACTTGACGCCAGATATGTTCAAAAAGATATTCACGTTCTTGGGTTTCATTCAAAACCATTTCCCCTTGAATTCTAATGCCCTCTTTTTTCCCTTCCTTAATATTCACTTTAGAAATAGCACCGTCAGCAAGCACAAAAAGATGTTCCCCTTCCTTGTCCAAGAGTAAATTACCAACATTTTTGGCACCCATTTTAAGCAATCTTTTGGTCTCTTTGGTTCTCAAATTCGTTTCCCAAAGGTCATACCCTTTTTCATACTTTGTCATGTAAAATAACTTACTGCCATCCTTTGCTAAAATGATAGAAGACAGCCTCGAAGAGTGCGCACTTAATCGGACTTTTCGCTCATCAATATCGTCCAGTTCTATTTTTATAGGATCGACTTTTTTAGGCGCCTCTTTTTCGGCCTTTTTCTTCTCTTCGCCTTCATCGTCCTTCTCTTTTTCGTCATTTATCAACTCAAATTCCTCCTCAGTCAATTTATATTCATCGAAAGCAGCTTTGGTAAAAAACATGGCGTATACATCCATTTCACCACCCCAGCTTGCATGATTCGCCATACCGTCCCGATCACTTTGGTAAACCATCATTTTGCCATCCATTGCAAACTTCGGTTGAAGATTGGAATAACCACTTTGCGTCAAATTGATGACCTCTTTTCCGTCATGTACATTGATTAAACCACATTGCGGAATCCACTGCCGATCTTGTAAAAACTCCACAAGTAACCACTTGCTATCTGGCGACCAAGCAAAATGCTGATCACCATCAGTATAGGAATAATTTTTATCCCCCGACATTAAGGTTCTGGTTTTCTTTGTGGCTAAGTTCAATACTTTGATCGTCGTCCGTTCTTCGAGGTAAGCAACTTCTTTTCCATCAGGAGAATAAGCGGGTTGAAACTCTTCCGCTGGTGTTGCCAAAAGCGTTTCTTCCTTGATCAAGGTTGAATTGAAAAAATATTTTTCTGCTGCTTGGGCAATCGAACTTTGGTATAGATTCCAACTGCCGTTTCTTTCTCCTGTATACAAAATAGATTTCCCATCCGGGCTAAAGCTGATACTGCGCTCTTGTTCTGGCGTATTGGTGATGCGCTTGGTGGTTCCTTCTTTTATGGACGCGACAAAGACTTCTCCCCGATGCAAAAAAGCAATTTCTTTCTCATTAGGCGAAAGCACCAGCTCTTTTATACCTTCATTTACCGATACAATTTCCTCCATATTATAGCGGCCATCTGCTTGAATAGCTACTATAACTTTCTGAGGTTCTTCCCCTTCCTTCATGGTGTAAATTTCACCATTATAACTAAAGCAGAGTTGACCGTCATCGCTGATGCTCAAGTTTCGAACGGGGTGTTTTTCAAAGGAAGAAATTTTTGTTGATTCCCCTACAGTATTAATGTTTGATTTGTAAACATTAAAGCTACCTCCTTCTTCGCTGAGGTAAAAAATATGTTCTTGATCTGGGGCAAATACGGGATTCCGATCTTCTCCCTTGAAGGTAGATAGCTTCGTGTATTTTTCCGTACTGGTTTCATACTTCCAAATGTCTCTTGTGACCGAAGAAGTATGGTGCTTTCTAAATTCATTTTCATAGCCCTTACGATCATGAAAAACCAAAACAGAGCCTTCTTTATTGTACACCGCATTTTGCGCTGGTGTCGTGATGACTTGTTGAGCCATTCCGCCACTTACTGAGATTTGATACAACTCAGGCAAAACGCCTGAAGGAAACTGTTGATTCCTCACAGCATCTAATCGACTAGAAGTAAACAATACCGCTTGATTGTCAGGAGTAAATCCACTAGGGAAATCGCTAGCAGAATGATAGGTCAAGCGAGTTGCTTTTCCTCCATTACTCGACATCAAAAATACGTCATAATTCCCATAGCGGTAAGAAGCGAAAGCAATTTGTTTTCCATCATTCGACCAAACAGGTTGAAAATCATGCCCTTCGTGACGTGTCAACAGTGTGGCTGTACCGCCTTCCGCCGAGACTTTCCACAAGTCGCCCTGATAGCTAAAAACGATGGAATTCCCATCTGGTGAAATAGCCGGATACCGCAGCCATAAAGCTTCTGTTTGACTAAAAATAAGACTACAAAAGTGGAGGGAAAATAATAAGGATAGAAGAATTGTTTTCATGATGGTCATAATTTGTTTGCTACAAGGCCAAAAAGGAGGCTATCCTTAACCTTGTACTTTCAATAAAAAGTATTCATGCAACATGCGGTTTTCCGAAGCGTAAAATACTCCAAGTATACAAATTTACTACCATATTTTATATTTGGTTGAACTCTGGGAAGATTTTTAGGTGATTTTTTAGGATATTTTCTACTGGGGAATTAGCTGCTTGAAAAACATGCATCGTGAGAATTTTTACGATAATGAAAACAGGGATTCAGAGGGTAACCATGAAGGATTACCCCTACGGGTTTCAGTATTAGGGTATTCCTGCATCTGTAAACATAAAATGCTGATTTTTTTTGGCGATAGCGATCTTAAAACTAAAATCTAAGTAGGGGCAATCCTTCATACTTTCCCTCTGAAAAAGGAGATGTATAGATTGCCTCGCTCCTAACACCTATTTAAAAAATCCTAAATCCTACACAATAACTTCCCTGCCTCGCTGAGCATTTCTTCTGTTTTGGCGAAGCAAAAGCGAACTATTTTTTCATCCTTTTTACTCGAATAGAAGGCGGAGACGGGAATAGCTGCTACCCCAAACTCTGTGGTCAAGCGTTTTGCGAACTCCATGTCAGGTTCATCGCTAATAGCTGAATAGTCAGCTAGTTGGAAGTAGGTTCCTTTGGAGGGTAAGAGCTTGAAGCGAGATGCTTTCATGACATCTAGGAAAAAATCTCTTTTGGCTTGAAAAAAACGGGGTAAACCCAAGTAGTGCTCAGGTTCTTTCATGTACTCCGCTATCGCGTATTGTATCGGGGAATTGACGGAAAAAACATTGAACTGATGTACTTTTCGAAACTCTTTCATCAAATAGGCTGGAGCAGCGCAATAGCCTAGCTTCCAACCTGTAGCATGGTAAGTCTTTCCAAAAGAATAAGTAATTAAAGTGCGTTGCCAAAGGTTCGGAAAACGAAGTACGCTTTGGTGTTCTTCTCCATCAAAAACGATATGCTCATACACTTCATCACTTAGAATAAGGATGTCGGTATTTGCGGTCAAACGCTCCAATTCTCTTAAATCGGCTTCGCTAAAGGTAGAAGCAGAAGGATTTTGAGGCGTATTGATGATAATCATTCGAGTATGTCGATTGATGAGCTTCTTGAAATGCTCCCAATCAATCTGATAATCAGGGGCTGATAACTCATAGGCGATAGCCCGACCTCCACACATCTGAACAGCAGGTCGATAACTGTCATAGGCTGGTTCGATCAGGATAACCTCATCATCAGGCTTTATAAAAGCAATAATAGCCGTAAAAATTGCTTGCGTAGCTCCTGCGGTAATGGTGATTTCGCTGTCTGGATCAACCGCAGCACCGTACTGGCTTTCCATTTTCTTGGCTAAGCGTTCTCGTAGAATCGGCACGCCCGGCATAGGAGCATATTGGTTATAGCCTTCCTTAATGTACTTAGCGACCAACTTTTTAAGGGTATCATCACTATCAAAATTGGGAAAACCTTGAGAAAGGTTAATAGCCTGATGTTCATTAGCTAAAGCGCTCATCACACTAAAAATAGAGGTGCCAACTTTGGGGAGTTTTGAAGTAAAAGCTACGTCCATGTTTTCTTTTTGTTCTAGTCTCTGGATTTTTTGACGGCTTAAAAATAAGCATTTTTCTAATGTTTTTTATCATTTTTATTCAAGGACGTATTTGTAGCGAGTAAATTCTACATTTTTAGTAAAACATTAACAAAAAACCATTGGGAAAGCCTTGAAGTAGTCCTTTCCAAGTTCTATCTTTGTCGAATTAGTTTATCTGCACACTCGACTAGTCACTTTTATGCTAAAAACGCTTGACCGATATATTATAAGGAAGTACTTGTCTTCTTTTTTTTTCATCTCCCTAGTCTTTTCCTTGATCGCTATCGTGATTGATTTTAGCGAAAAAGTGGATGACTATTTGGAAGATGATATTCCTGCCGAAGCGTTTTTATTCGATTATTACTTAAATTACATCCCCTACATTAACAGCCTATTATGGCCACTCTATGCCTTGATTGCGGTAATCTTCTTTACTTCTCGAATGGCTTACAATTCGGAGATCATTTCTATTTTTAATTCTGGAGTGAGCTTCTATCGAATGATGGTGCCTTATCTGGTTTCTGCTACGATTATTGCGGGAATGCATTTCTTTGGTAATCACTACATTATTCCAGAAAGTAACAAGGGAAGAATTGAGTTTGAAAACACCTATATCTGGAAAAATAATTTTGAGAACAAAACGAAAGACATTCACTTATTTTTAAATGAAAGTGAGAAAATATACATCCGTCGATATAGTGTTCGGGACAGCTTAGGCTATGATGTCACCCTAGAACAATTCAAGGATGGCGCCCTGGTTTCCAAACTAATAGGCAATCGTATGGAATGGAATACAGAACAGCAAAAATGGCGTATAAAAAATTATCGCATACGCGTAATGGATGGCCTAGAAGAGGAAATTATACAAGGAAAATCGATTGACACGACCTTGGCTATCTTCCCTGCCGATTTGGAACGTAGGGATAATTTGAAGGAAGCCATGACCACACCAGAGCTTTTAAGCTTCATCGATAATGAGAAAAAAAGGGGCACGGGCAGCCATCAAAAGTTTGAGGTAGAACGCTATAGGCGTACTGCTGAACCATTTACTATCTTTATCTTAACGCTCATCGGCATGGCCGTTGCTTCTAGAAAAGTACGGGGCGGAATGGGGCTTCATCTTGCCTTAGGCGCTGGTTTGGGAGGCTCTTATATCTTCTTATCTAAGTTTTCTATGACTTTTAGTACCAATGCCGGCTTACCTCCTCAGATTGGTGTTTGGGTTCCTAATTTCATCTTTATTATCATCACTATATACTTGCTAATCAAAGCACAGAAGTAAAACGAACCAAGCGAACCAAGGGGTTGAAACCCCTTGCTATAGAACCTCGAAGGCTACCGCCTTCTCTTGCGAACACCCGATATCTTCCTATTGCTTTTGCAAACCGAGAATTGCTGACTAATAACAAGCTTAAACTGTCTAGAACTTCTGAATTGAACCACTAGAGGGACACTGACAAACAATATTTTATCCAATTATTTTGATTTTTAATAAATCTTTCTCTATTTTGTAAACTCTTAATGTCATTTCAAACTTTTCCTTCTTAGGGTATCTAGATTAGTCTCGGATACTTGAGCCTTGCTGATTCATTGACTCACTAAAAACCAAACGATTATGTCATCCATTAAAGAAGTGGTCACATACACTAAAAGTTTGATTGCATTACAAGAGGAAGGAAATGCTTTTAAGGCGTTTCTAAAACAAGATGTGAATCGGTATAAAGATTTACAAAAACTCTTGGCGTTTCTTCAAGTAGAAGTAAAAAAGACGACAAACATTGATAGAGCGACTCTTTTTACTAGTATCTACGGCAGTGCTAAAGAACTGAATTACAAATCTTTCAAAGAATTACTAACAAGCTATGCTCAGTTATTGAAAGACTTTTTAATGTTAAATTTCCTAAGGAAAAATCCGTCTTTTAGGAAACAATTGCTCATGGATATTACTTCGGAAGCCAAGGACAATCTCCACTATCAAAGGCTAGCGGAAGAGCTTGAAAGTACCGTAAATCTTCATCGGGGAGCCAACTATCACCTTATCATGTCTACCCTTTATGAAAAACGATATTATTATGAACAACCGACGGAATCAAAATCGATTAGCGCTCAAAAAGAACAAGATTTAGTAGCCAACCTATACCATCTTGATTTTTTTTATGCGATAAAAAAACTAAAAGGAACCATAGAGCTTTTGGTCAAAAAGAGAAGACAAGGAGTTGATTGTGATGCGATAATCGTAGTGGCAAAAAAACTCATTTCCGATTTTGAATCCTTTGAAAATGTTCTTGTTCAAATCTTAGTGCAAGCGGCTAAATTCTATATCGATCCAAGTCAAGAAGCTTATTATGCGCTAAAAGAACGCTACTTAGAGAGTTTTGAGAAAATATATGGAGAGAAGCATGCCTTATATCTTTTTGTTGTAAATGCCTTAGCACTTATTCATTTATCTCCTGAAATCAAAAATCCAGAATATTTTTACTGGTATAAAATGGGGGATGAAAGGGATCTAATTGTTTCAGGAAGCGTTATTTCTAC
>JAHDHB010000276.1:7605-8599 GCA_020631545.1 Saprospiraceae bacterium
TATCGATATATTTTTTTGACTGTCTCAACTTATTCTTTGATAATGTAGTATATATTGCTTATAAAGTACAAGAATATAGTTGGTTAAAGAATTTCTTACACAACAATTCGGATTATTTGTATTGCACTGAAAAAACGAAAACGCGTATCTTAAATTTAGCACGATGTTACTTATTATTTGGAGAAAAGAAATACGCTGA
This sequence comes from Saprospiraceae bacterium, assembly GCA_020631545.1. Classification (GTDB taxonomy): domain Bacteria; phylum Bacteroidota; class Bacteroidia; order Chitinophagales; family Saprospiraceae; genus JAHDHB01. The sequence goes on from JAHDHB010000276.1 coordinate 7,805, forward strand.
GGTTTTAGAATTGCTGTCCAATGTAGACACTTATAATCATCGTTACTTCACTCACAAAAATCCACTATGGTGTAAAGCTGTCTATGAACTAAATAAAATAGATGCTTATTCTATTATAAGTGAACGCTCCAATTACTTCAGTTCTTCTTTGAGTAAATATACTAGCAGTGAGAAAATTAATCCCCACCTCGGTAATCAACTGGCAAACTTTTTCAAGTTCATCAAAAAAATTGCTAAATCTCATTGGGATAGAGGTATTAGTAAAGTTCAACTTAAAAAGCAGCTAGATTACTTTAAGGACGATATTTTTGAATACACATGGTTAAAAGAAAAAATCGAAGGGCTTCCTCGATGAGATGTATGCATTAATGCGTTAAAATCATAAGAAGTACTAATTGATTCTATGAATAGGCAGAAAGAAGAAAGATATTTACTTACAATGATAGTAAGAATGTCTTTCTTCTTTCTACAATAACTAGCAAAGAAACGAATCTTACCAAAAAAACTTTTCAGACGTGGTATACTCTCCTACATTTATCGTCATCAAATATGGACTATTATTTATCAATTTTAAGTCTGGCAAGTTAATTTTTGATTCTTCAAATTGAAGAGAATAAATTGATTGCCCATCTTTTTTTATGGTAAGTAATAAAGGGACTAAAAGATTACCTTCTTTATCGAAATATTGGTCAGGCAACAAAAAATCAATATTCGTTCCTTGCTTTGTTACAACAAGCACAGATTCGCCTCCATCATTACCAAGTTGTTCAGAAAAAAGAGATGGACTATTTACTA
>JAHDHB010000277.1:0-911 GCA_020631545.1 Saprospiraceae bacterium
TTCCTTGGTTAGGTTTTCTGCTAATTTATAGGAACCTAATAGATAGCAATTGCCCTTTTCATCAAAACCTTTCATGCCTACTCCTTTTGTTTCCTCGGTATTCTTAAGACTAATACTTTTGATGTTTTCTATTGTCAATGCACCAACAATAGATTTAGCAATGGGATGAGAGGAGCTTTTTTCCAATTCAAGCATAATGGGTTTTACTTCTTCTAAAGTATATCCATTTTTGCAAAAGATGTCCTTGATTTTAAAATTTCCTGTTGTCAATGTTCCTGTCTTATCAAAAACAATATTTTGAATTTGAGCAAAAGTTTCAAGAGTTTGGCCTCCCTTTATTAAAATTCCATTTTGAGCAACTTTTCCTACACCGACCATTACAGCCGTTGGAGTAGCAAGCCCCATGGCGCAGGGACAGGAAATCACAAGAACAGCAATGCTATTCATTATTGCTTGTCTTAAATCAGCAGAATCTACAAGGAAAAAACCAATCAAGAACGTCAACAAAGCAATCACTAAAACCACAGGAACAAAAACCGCGCTAATCTTATCCGCTAATCGCTGGATGTCAGGTTGTTCCAGTTGTGCTTTTTTTACTAGATCTATAATGTGACTTAATACAGTATTACTACCCGCAGCTTGTACTTCCATTCTAAAACTACCGCTGAGCACCACCGCACCTCCTACTAAGGAATGCCCCTGCTCCTTGAAGATAGGCAAGCTCTCACCTGTTAGCATAGATTCATCTACCGTACCGTTATCTCTTACTAAAACACCATCGGCGGGGATACGGTCACCTTCATTCACTTGTACGATATCTCCCTTCATTAAAGTATCGGCATGAACCATCTCAATTTCCTCCTCCCCCTTGGTATCAATTGAAATCTTTTGCGCTTGTGCTGTTTTCAGTT
>JAHDHB010000277.1:921-8593 GCA_020631545.1 Saprospiraceae bacterium
ATTAATAGAAGAAGTCGTTTTCATAACCGCTCTTTTCTCTAGCAAATTTCCTAGAAGCACTAAGGTTATTATGGTTGCACAAGTTTCAAAAAATATATAATCAGGAACTTGAAGAACGACTCCAATAAGGCTATAAGTAAAAGCCGCAGTACTACCAATAAAGATCAATACATCCATATTAGGAATACCCGTTTTAAGCGAATGCCAAGCACTAAGTCCAAAATGAAAACAACCAATTATAAAAACAGGTAAACAAATGAGCAATTGCAACCAAGCATATTTGGGCACTTGAAGAAAAGGAATACCCACCATCATAAATATATGGTGTAGTAGTAGAGGAAATGAAAACAATGCCGCAATCACAAGTTTTTTCTCCAATGACCAGAAAGGGCTAGGTGTCTGGGCATCTACAACGACAAAGCCTAGCTTCCTAATCCCTGCTTGAATTTCCTCCAAAGAAACTGCTTGGTCATAATCAAATCGAACCTCGTGCGTCGCAAAATTCACAAGGACATTCTTCAGTCCTTTTCTTGAAAGAAAGCGCTCAATTCCTTTCGCACAGTTTACGCAGGTCATTCCCTCTACCGTCAATTCTACGCTATGATGTTTCATGATAATTAAATTCGTTATAAAGAAAACAAAACCAATTGTCGATGTAAGTCAGAGATACAAAAAAAGGTATGATTTTTTATTTGCTAAGCAATATTTTTTCGAATGTCAAGTCCCAAATGACGAAAATTTCATACCCCTTACCTCTCAAATCATACATTTTCATAAATTCATTAATGCTAATTGTTGTTTCTCTCGCTAGATTTTGTAAATTTGGCTATGCTGTGCTATAAAATTCAATTTCAGCACATAACTTTAGCTAATGGAAGAAAAACTTGTTTTTCTCCAATTCTACTTCAAAGTTAAACTAATAAATCCACACATGGACAAAAGAAAATTCCTTAAAGTTTCGGGAGTCATTGCCGCAGGATCCCTAATTACCCCATTTGTTGGCTGCAATTCGAGTAGTACGACCGAGACTCCTCCCACTACTACAACACCAGAAACCGCTGATTCGTTTACTTTACCTGAATTAGCTTATCCTTTTGAGGGTTTAGAACCTAGCATTGATCGTAGAACGATGGAAATACATCACGGAAAGCATCATGCCGGCTATGTGAAAAAATTGAACAAAGCGGTTAAGGATACTAAATTTGCCAATGCTTCTTTAGAAAAAATTATGGCTGGGGTTTCAGCTTCTACTGGAGATACCGCTGTACGCAATAATGGTGGGGGACATTATAATCATTCATTATTCTGGTCTATTCTTTCTCCTAGTGGCGGAACTCCTCCTAGTGGCGATTTAGCTGATGCTATAAACGGGACTTTTGGTTCTTTTGACAAATTCAAGGATGCTTTTTCTGCTGCGGCTAAAGGAGTCTTTGGTTCAGGTTGGGCATGGTTATGCGTAGGAGCAGATAAAAAAATGTTTGTGACCTCAACCCCCAATCAAGATAATCCATTAATGGTAAATGTTGTTGAAAAACCTGGAACACCTATTTTAGGCATTGATGTTTGGGAACATGCTTATTACTTAAACTACCAAAACCGCCGTGGAGACTACATTGGCAACTTCTTCAATGTCATTGATTGGGGAGCAGTTAATGAACGTTTGAAAAAAATTGGTTAATTTTTTTCTATTTTAAAGGAACTATTTTATCTTTGCATCGCTTTATACATATGAAGCTTGCAAGAAGATTCTTTAGAAAGTAGGAATCAACTTCAAATTTACAACGTGGTGGGTATAGCTCAGTTGGTTAGAGCGCTAGATTGTGGTTCTAGAGGTCGCCGGTTCAATTCCGGTTACTCACCCTAAGCCAGATTCTTATTAGGAATCTGGCTTTTTTAGTTTAGGAGACTTATTAAATGATTTAAGCGTATTATTTGGTACACGCACAAAATAACAAAGCCGAACTTTACAAAAAAATTCGGCTTTGTTATTTGCTATTTTTTGGAGTTCTACTTTATTTGAATCATCACATCCAATGAAGACCAAATCAATGCTATTTCTGAGAACGATTCATATTTCTCGTAGCATTTTGAATCGTTATGAAATTTCGATTGGATAAATAACTCTGCTGTGCTGCATTCAAAGAAGAATTCGAATTTAGGGTCGTCTGAAATTGATTGTTCGATATTTTTTGGATAACGACTTCTTGAGGAAAACTATTTTTCTCATTAATAAAGGTCGCTATCTGCCCATCAAAGCTAATTAAAGGCAAATATATTGGCGCTCCGTCATCTTCAACAGTTACCATAAAGTAAACTTTATTATTCATCTGCTTTATGGCCATTTTTTCAGAAAACTGTTTAACTCCATTGGCATAATAATACCCTTGACCAACGAGCGTTGAGCCATCAGTCCTAGTCCATTTTTCAATAGAATTTCCTTCTGCATCTTTCCATTCCCCTAGTATCCATGTAAATTGATCAATACTTTGTCTCACAGCCTCCTCTGCAATCAATTCTTCCTCTGCGTCCATAAATGAAGGACTAGATGGAAGTACGACAGCACTTTCTTTGGCAAGCGTAGCACCATCTTCGTTACCAGCAGCAATTTCGGGATGACGAGAACCTTTTTTAGCCTTTTTCTTCTTCTCTACTTCTTTTTTCTGATCCTTATTCAGCCACGCTTTCGATTCCGTCTCAGCCCTTGCCAATTCTTTTTCTTTCATTGCTTTATCTCGCCCCAATAAATCATCAGTCGTAGTAATTTCCCATGCGTATGGTTTCTCTACAGGAGCTTTAGGATCCTCGTAAGGCTTCCCAACGGGAAGTTCATCCTTTGGGATTCGCTCCAATTTGATATCACTTTTACTTGAAGAAACGACAGGACTGCTTGTCGTCGTATTGGTCATTGGGGAAGGTGGAGAAGCTTGATATTCTGTAGATACTTCTTCCGTAAGCTCTAAGTTTGTATCTTCTAAAGCAGTTTTAGGGGCGATGCTTGATTCAGGAGTAATGATTCCTTCAGCACCATATGCTTCATTAGTCCTTGAATTTCTTGGCTTTACATTCGTGTTTTGAGCAATAAGTTGTTCGTTCTTAGTACTAGTATGTTCTTCTATTGTAGGTATATTCGTTTCCTTGGCGGGTTCCTTTACTTCAGCAATTAAATCTTGTTTACGATAATATATTCGTTCCTTGTGCGACATCAAAATAGGCCGCGCAGGCTTTTCTTCTTCACCATAAGCTAACGCATTGCCGTTCTTCGCCAGAGGTGCTTCTAAGGCTACAGTATTACTGTTTTTGTTGAATAGGGTAAACATAGAAACCATAGAAATCAGAACGATCATAGCAGCAACGGCAGCAGCTTGACGATAAAGAATTACTTTATGCTTTGCTTTTCGACTGTCCAAGCGTTCTTCCAAACGATTCCAAACCATTTCTGGAGGTCGCTCGTTGAGCTTTGACTCGTTATCGAGGAATAAATTGGATATGTGGTCTTGTCTACTCATTAATAAAAGATCATCCCACTTCGGGATATTGATTTTGAGTGATTAATTTTTGTAATCTTTTTTTGGCTAAGATCAGTTGAGACTTAGAAGTATTAATGCTTATTCCCAAAATCTCGCCAATTTCGCGATGCTTGTATCCTTCAATGACATAAAGGTTGAATACTGTTCGATATCCAATAGGCAATTTATTCAATAAATCAAGAATATCCTTAGCTTCTAAAGAATCTTGCGCAGTAAGCTCCGTTTTCACATCAATATTGCTAATCTCCACCGTCATGTTAAAGTTATGCTTTTTCCGAAGGAACATCAAGGCTTGATTTACCATAATACGACGTATCCATCCTTCAAAACTCCCTTTGTGCTTGAAGGAGTCAATTTTGTCAAACACTTTATAAAACCCTTCCAATAGCACGTCCTCCGCATCTTCCCTCGATTTGAGGTAGCGTTTGCATACTCCATACATTTTAGGAGAGTACTTATCGTACAATGCACGTTGCGCCCGACGGTTATCCCGTTTGCACTGCTCTATAAGATCGAATTCAGTCAAACGAATAAAATTAGTTAATAAGTTCTTAAAATGACTAAAAATTTGAATCTGAGATTAAAATTAAACAAATTTCTATGGCCATTCAAAATAATAGATGCAAAAGCTTTCTTTTTTGGTGGGTAAGGCATTTTATTTCAAGCAAAATAGATAAAACATAAAAATCCCATCTCCACGAAATGAATTCACAGAGTGGAATATCAAGCCCTCTACATGCTACCTTAAAACCTTCTACAGCTATAAACTACAAGGTATTATCCATAATAAACTCAATTTCTAGCGCTTCTTGCAAGGAAATAATAACCTCACGCGTAGGAATAGCTCTATTATTTTCAATAGTAGCGATATTCTGCTTAGACAAACCTATTGACTTTGCCAAATCTTCTTGAGAAATCCCTTTTTTCAATCGGGCATCTAAAATTTGGATACCAATAGTCCGTTTTTTTTCAAAATCAACCTTGGCCATTGCTTGTTCAAAAGCATCATGACCTCCCTGATTAGAGGATGCACGTTCTTGTTGGCAAGAGATGCCCAACAGGGCAAGGGTAAATAGTATAACAAATTGCTTCATGACTAAAGAGTTTTAAACTGCCGCTAAGTTATATAATATTACCCAGATTTTGCAATCGGGGAAACTTTTTGTATATTTACAGCAGGTTTTTTCCAAGGTTTTGTTGTTTTTAATTATTTTCCCGCCCAAATGTACAACAATAGGGTTTAAAAACTTACTTTTGATTGAAAATTAATTTTTACAAACTTTAAAGTATCATGGCCAAATTTTTAGAAAACATGGTGAACCGTAAATTCAGAGATATTTACCGTCACCTTGAATCCAATAGATTGATTAAGGGCAAATCCGATATCGCCATGCAACTCGGTACCTACAATCATGTTATTAATAGTATACTAAAAGGGAAACGAAACATCACTGTCGATCAACTCAACAAGCTGATTGCTAAGTACAAAATCAATGCTAACTACCTTTTCGGCGGTAGCCCTGAAATGATTATAGGGGAAGAAAGTGCTGCATATCGTGCTGTAGATGAAGCCTTCTATAGTGGTCGTATGAATATTACGCTAGTGCCCTACAAAGCTGTGGCAGGTTATGCTATGCAACGGCAAGATAGGGACTTCATTGATTCTCTCCAACAATTTTCTATTCCAGGTCTTGAGGGACAACTCATTGCCTTTGAAATCAGCGGTGATAGTATGTTCCCCACCATTACTAATGGAGATCTAGTTGTTTGTGAACCTTTAGAAAGAGGTGCTCCATTGAAAGACAATGCCGTTTATGTTGTGGTCACCGATGTAGTTGTTACCAAACGTATTCAACAGATTAGGGAAAATAATAGGGTCGTTCGTTTAGAGTTAATTTCAGATAACTCATCTATGTATAAGCCTTATACCGTTGAACTAGAGGATATCACTCAAATATTAAAGGTAAAGAGTCGTTTAACAACTTCTGGAATTAATTAAAGTAAAGGTGAGAAACTAAATAGTTGCATCAATTATTAATTAGTTTACAGAGGTTTTACTATATTGTGGCCTGCAAACACAGTCTTAAGTTGCTGTGTCCTTTAGGAACATTTTTTTCTATTTAAATCGTTTTTATACATGAGTAATCGAAAATTACTGGAAGTCATCAACTTAGAAACGCATTTCACCACAGAAGCAGGAACCGTAAAAGCTGTTGATAATGTATCATTTTCCCTAGAAAGAGGAGAAACCATTGGTATTGTAGGTGAATCAGGCTCAGGGAAATCGGTTACTTCGTTGTCGGCCATGCGCCTCATTCCGAATCCTCCGGGTAAAATTGTTGGTGGACAAATTCTTTTTCATGATAGTGAAAAAAGTGCTCCTGTAGATTTAGTGCAACTTTCCGAAAATGAGATGCGTCATTATAGAGGGAATGAAATTTCTATGATTTTTCAGGAACCTATGACTTCCCTTAATCCTGTTTTTACTTGTGGAGATCAAGTTTTGGAAGCTATAATGCTGCATCAAAGCATTGCTAAAGCGGAAGCAACGAACTTAACGCTTGAATTATTTGCAAAGGTTCAGCTACCAGATCCTCAACGTGTTTTTGATGCTTATCCTCATCAACTTTCGGGAGGTCAGAAACAAAGGGTTATGATTGCAATGGCGATGTCCTGCAATCCAAGCATTTTGATAGCAGATGAGCCAACTACTGCATTAGATGTAACTGTACAAAAGACTATTCTTCAGTTAATGAATGACTTGCGTGATGAGATGGATGCTTCTGTCATATTCATTACGCACGATTTAGGGGTGATTGCCGAAATTGCAGATAGAGTCATTGTCATGTACAAAGGTAAAATCGTTGAACAAGGTAATGTATACGATATTTTTGCCAATCCTCAACATCCTTATACCAAAGGGCTACTAGCTTGTCGTCCTCCATTAGACTACCGGATGACCAAATTGCCTGTGGTAAGTGATTTCATGAATGTGACGTTTGCAGAAGATGGTACTAGAATTATTGAGGAGCGAGAATCTTCGATGCAAAAAATCATTGAATCCGCGAAAGTTAAACCATCAGAATCTAAACAACGCTACGATAAATTATTTGCTCAAAAACCACTTCTTCAAGTAAAAGGGCTAAAAACGTGGTTTCCCTCCAAGAAAAACTTCTTTGGTAAGACCTTAGAGTATGTAAAAGCTGTAAATGATGTTTCTTTTGACGTTCATCCAGGTGAAACACTTGGTCTTGTAGGAGAATCAGGCTGTGGAAAAACCACTTTAGGACGCTCTGTTCTTCGCCTAGTTCCCAATATTATGGGCGGTGAAATTATTTTTGATGGAAAAAGTGTTTTAGACCTCAACCAACGTGATTTAAAAGATCTGCGTAGGGAAATGCAGATTATTTTTCAGGATCCTTATTCTTCCCTAAATCCACGTATGACTATTGGTAACGCCATAATGGAACCGATGCAAGTACATGGCGTTTTAGGTAATGATAAGGAACGAAAAGATAAAGTCGTCGAACTACTCGAAACGGTCAGCTTGGAGGCCGATCACTTCAATCGCTATCCACACGAATTTTCAGGTGGCCAGCGACAACGTATTTGTGTAGCCCGAGCCTTAGCCCTACGTCCAAAATTCATCATTTGCGATGAATCCGTTTCAGCACTAGATGTTTCTGTCCAAGCACAGGTACTCAACTTACTGATGGAGCTACGTGAAAAATTCAACTTCACGTATATCTTTATTTCCCACGATTTGTCCGTTGTAAAATTTATGAGCGATAGAATGATTGTAATGAATAAAGGAGAAATTGAAGAGATGGGGCTTGCTGATGATATTTATGCCAATCCTACTAAAGAGTATACTCAAAAACTAATTGATGCCATTCCTAAGGGCAGAATTGAGGATATTGCAAAACGTATGGCATTGCTCAAGTAAAAATGAATGCTATTTATGACTTTTGATAAAACCTCATCAAAAGCACATAAGTAACAGATTCAATTAAAAAAGTCCATGGTTACAGGAAACTATGGACTTTTTTAATTCATGTAATTGTCCTGTCTCATAAACAGATAGTTCTTTAATCGAGTAGGGTGAAATAGGATGAACTTTTATACCTGCGGTTACACCACAAAGG
>JAHDHB010000278.1 GCA_020631545.1 Saprospiraceae bacterium
ATAATTAGAGCATAAAGATAAAATGTTTTTTAGAAGTGCGAACAATACCGTATGGAAAGCTCTTATGATTTTTGTTTGCTCTTCTTGGTTCTGGCATAGGCAGAACCAAGAAAAAGCGTTTTGCTTATCTGTCTTAAATAGGTTGCAGACCTCTTTATAAGTCTTTTCGTCTAGTTAGGTCACGTTCTACTTATATCTTCTTGTGAGTCTTATGGGCTTGAAAATCAAGGTTATGGGGCGTCGTTCTGATGATGGTTACTGAGGCTCGGCCGTCCTGTACTGCTTCTTATTTACTTCGACCCGCTTACTTTAGAAAGATATTCCTCAAACTCCTTTAAGCTCAAATTATTAAAACATGTTGAAGCCGTCAGGCCTCCTTTTCTTGCTGCGCAGATGCCGAAGTGAATGTCGTGAACGCCTTCCTTGCTGTGTGCATCAGGATTGACGCTTATTTTTACGCCTTTTTCTAGGGCATAAGGAATCCAAGACCAATCCAAATCCAAGCGGAAAGGGTGAGCGTTAAGTTCGATGATGACGTTGTTTGTAGCGCAGGCATCGATGATTTTTTTGTGATCAATGGGATAACCTTCTCTAGAAAGCAATAAACGACCTGTAGGATGACCCAAAATCGTTGTGTACGGATTTTCGATGGCTGTTAGCAATCGTTGAGTCGCTTTTTCTTTGTCCATTTTTAAATGAGCGTGGACGGAGGCGATGATGAAGTCGAATTTCTTCAAAATATCCTCTTCATAATCCAAGGAGCCATCATGTTTGATGTCGGATTCAATACCTTTGAAAATTTTGAAAGGAGCAAGTTCTTGGTTTAAGGCATCGACTTCTTCCATTTGTTGAAGTACGCGATCAGGTTTTAGACCATTTGCGTAGAAGGCGCTTTGAGAGTGATCCGTCAGTCCCATATATTCGTAGCCTAAGCCTTTGATATACAAAGCCATTTCGCGAAGGCTGTGGATTCCATCACTATCCGTGGTGTGCAAGTGCATCACACTCTTAACGTCTTGCTCCGTAACCAATTTTGGGCGCTCATCTGTTGCTAACCAACGATTATCATCGCGGAGTTCGGGGGCTAAGTAGGGTAGGGCAGCCTTCTCGAAAACAGCCTCTTCCGTTGCTAAGTTTTTGAAATCATCAGCAGCCGATTTTTCTAGGAAAGCTTCTAGGAATGTTCTAGGGCCAGTCGTGCTAAATAGCTTAGAACCTAGTTGATTCGGCGAACATTGGTGTAGAGTGAGCGGTGTTTCGTTCTTGGTTTTTCCCTTGATCTTATTGTCCACAGTTTCTTCTATCTCCATAAGTTCTGCTAGGACGGCATCCATAGAACCTTCGACGGCAACAAGTATTTCGATCTGAGTGACAACAGGCATTTTTCGGCGCATTCCGCCTGTGAGGTAAACAGCTTCCGTATTTAAATGTTTTTTTAAGGTTGCAACTAGCTCCAAGGCTTCGTTTTCAAGTCGAGCATAGTGGAATTTGCCTCTAGATTGCTGGAAATACTCGATTTTTTTGAGGACATCCAGTTGTGTTTTAGTCCCGAATCCCTTCAAGCTAATGAGGCGGTTTTCGTTGCAAGCATACCAAAGTTCTCCGATGCTTTCGATTTCTAATTCCTTCCAGAGTTGGCGTATTTTCTTAGGGCCAAGACCTTTTATCTTAAGAATATCCTGAATGCCAGGAGGCGTTTTAGCTTGGAATTCCTTTAGTTTTGTCATTTCCCCTGTATCAATAATTTCCTTGATTTTAGAGGCCGTGCTTTTTCCTATTCCTTTTAAGGTCGCCATTTTTTCCGTAGACATTTCGGCTATCGGTTCTCCTAGCTTTCGTAGGGTAATATAGGCATTCGAATAATTGCGAATACGGAAAGAACTTTCCTTGTGGAGTTCCATTAGCCCTGCTAAATCATTGAATTGGCGAGCTATTTCTTTATTAGTTAACATAAAGGCAGATTGTATATTTGCGGATAACTTCCTTTTTCCCTAACTTGACATGGCCTTAGACTCTAGAAGGAATATATGGGGCATGGAAAGTTTTTAGTAGGAGCAACGACAAAAGCCCATTCCTAAAAATAAGAATGGGCAGTAAATTATATGTCGGAGAACAAATTTTCTAAGCGTTAAAAGCTTGAAAAACAAGCTAATGATTTAGAAGCGGAAATAATAAAGATTATTTACCACCGTCTAATTCATCTTGCCACTTTTTAAGTTCGTCCCATTTACCTTGAGCAGCTAGTTCAGCTTGCTTAGGCCATGTAGTCGGGTTGTGCATAGCATAACGTTTGCCAGCAGCAGCAAGAATTTCTTTAATTTGCTCAGGAGTAGACTCAGAAAGCGCTTGGAAGGTAGTGATGTTAGCCTCTACCAACAAACCAGCAATTTTAGGGCCGATACCTTCGATTTTTTTCAAATCGTCTGGTTTCGCAGGCTTTGCCTTACGAGCAGCTGATTTAGGCGCTGGAGCTTCTACCTCAGAAGTACTTTCCGTTACCGCTGCTTTATCAGTGATTTGAGCATCGACAAGTGGAAGTATATCTGCTTCAACAGCAGGAGAGTCCGTCTCCGTTGCTTTAGGTTTTACAGCAACACGCTTTTGCGACTTGCTTATTTTGGCTACCGTTTCTAATACTTCTTCGTGAGCAGGAATGATACTAACAAAAGTACGATTCTTGAAACCTTTACGATAAGCAACAGTACCATCAACCATAGCAAAAATCGTGTGATCTCTACCTATGCCTACATGCTTGCCAGGGTGGAACTTCGTTCCTCTTTGACGAATGATGATGTTTCCTGCTTTAGCCACTTGGCCACCGAATAGTTTGACGCCTAGGCGTTTACTATTCGAATCTCTACCGTTATCAGAACTACCGGCTCCTTTCTTATGTGCCATTAGATATTATTTTTCGAATGCTAAAATTGTGTTCAAATAGATTGAATTAAGCGATGCTGTCAATCTTGATTTTCGTGAAACATTGACGATGGCCATTCTTTACAGCATAGCCTTTACGACGTTTTTTCTTGAAAACGACGACTTTATCACCTTTTTGATGTCCCAAAACAGTGGCATTGACTGTTACGCTTAGGTGTGGTGCGCCTACTTCGACGCTGTGACCGTTGTCGAACAACAATACATCTTTAAAGGAAACTTTGTCTCCTTCTTCTTGATCTAATTGGTGTACAAAAATCTCTTGATTCTCTGCCACTTTAAACTGTTGCCCTGCGATCTTTACTATTGCGTACATTTGTCTAATATTTGAGATGCGAAAAAATTGACTGCAAAGATAGCGATATGTTCCAGAATTTCAAACTATCTGACAAAAGTTATTTACTTTCTTTTCTTAAAGTGCCATTTTCCTTGGTTTTATGCTCAAAAAATGGTCTAAATCCTCAGGAAATCCGAAGGTAGTACAATATTCTACGCTAATTTCTTGAATAAAAAATCAATTTAATAGCTTTTTGAGAATTATTTGAAAATAGATTGAGCTGTGACGGGCATTAATGCTTTGTTGCTGGTAGCCAAGGAGATTTAGGCGAAATTATTATGTTTTGAGTAGCGGCTAGTTAGGTAAATATTTAGAAGAAAAAAATAATGGCGCATATTTTGTTTATATCAGAACGGTTTGAAGAGAATGGAGGCCATTAGGAAGGATATGAAGAAATAGTTATTTATTTTTTAGCTATTATCTTTTTTATATTTCCCTTATTCTGTTACCTTGTAGCCCTTGGTTTTACTAGAGGATTTGAAGTTTTGATTTCTTTTAAAGCCATGTAAATTTTCTTGAACTATTGTTTTGAATCAAATTTTATTTTTGAATAATGTACGATCAAATGAAGCAACTATTTTTACCCTTAATCTTAACCCTTTGTATATTGCCTTCTTTAGTATTTGCTCAGCAATACGAAACGATTAGGCTAAACGTTGAAAAATCTTACTTTGGAGAAAATGAGCCGCTACCTGCTGCTAAATATTTTATGCTTACAGGTAGAGCGGCTGTGGATATTCCTTACATGGAGGTAGAAATTTACCCTGGGAAAGGAAAGGAGGATAGACAAGCGATTTACACAACTACTTGGAAACGTGAGATTGGTACGCCAGCAGGAGATTACAATATACCTGTTAATTTGAATTTGAGACCAGGCAGCAATTATGATATTGCTATAAAATACTTCCGGGCTGTAAGTGATGCCGAGCGCGCTCAATTGAAAACTACCTTATTTAATAACCTAGACAATTATGTTGACCGCGCTTTTGCTGGGTCTTCTAAAAAAATCACCTTAACCTCGAATAATCGTCAAATGATGTATGATTTGGCGGCTATCGTTGATGGGGGAATGACCTACTATCGCCCACGTACGGCTATTAAATTTGAAGGTTTTTCGGATTTAGTGAAGAATCAGATTCAACAAATCGAGGGGATGAAGTTGAAGAAAGGAGGGGCTACTGTGGTGGATGCAGAGTCTAAGGTCGATGGCCGATTGAGTTACCGTGAAGAAGTGATTCAAAGTCTTAAAAACTCCTTGCATAGCGAAGTTGAGCAGTATATGAATGTAGAAATGTACATTTTGCAAGACGATTTACGAATCAATGGTTATCCTACAGAGAAAATGCGTACGACCTTGTCCCTCAATGCGGGGTATGGCGGAGCAGTGTTTAATTTTGATGGAGGAGATTTTAACTATGGTTCTGCGCCATACCTTGGTATTTCCTTGCCTTTTGGCCGCGGCGGTGTAGCTAAACCATTCTGGAATCGTGCTTCTTTTTCTGCTGGTGCATTTTTGATGAACTTTGAAGATGTCAATGGCTATAAAGTGAGTGGGCCTATTTTTAAAGTACCAACTTATGTTGGCTTAGGTTACCGTGTGTATAAGTTTATTAAGTTGAATGCTAGTGCTGTATTTGTTGAAGATGTTAGCGGAACTGGTGCCGTTTCTGGTTTCTCTAATCGCGTAGAAGTACGCCCGATGATTGGCTTGAGTGCAGAATTCAATTTCTGGATGGATCTAGCGAAATAGGTTTATTTAGTTTACAGTTAGTAGTTAAGAGTTAAGAGTTTTTTTCTTGGTTCTTTGCTGTTTGGTGAGTGGATTGGTTCGGCGTATGGAATGGTGAATTTGTGGACGTATTTGGTGCGCGGAATATTTCTTCTTTTCAATCCACTTACTTGATAATTATATAGTTGGGGCTTCTTTTTGATTGTAGAAATGTATGTATAGTAAGAACTAAGTAGAGGGTAGATGGTAGAGAGTAGATGGTAGAGGGTAGAGGGATTTTTCGATTTCCTTTGGAAAATCAGTTTATCGCGGAATACGCTCTTTCTACACGAAAAACGAAGAAGTTTATGTCCAAGAACATACTTTTCAAGGAAAGACCTTGGCATTTAATTGTTTATTTTAATCAAATCAAATGAAAAAAATCAACTTAATAATAGGAGTGGTGTTAATGTCTTTCCTTTCGGGAATGGCACAACAGAATCTCTACAATTGGCGTGTGGGCGTTTATGGAGGGACGTCTACCTATTTTGGCGATCTAAATAATCGGGTTTTTAATCCCCAACACTTCATGGTGGATGCCCCTTTTAAGCATTTGGATTACCTTACTTATGGCGCTAGTGTGGAAAAAGGATTTGGTAATGCATTGGCACTGAAATTGATGTGGACGAACGGGAAGGTAGCGAGCAATGACAGAAGGGTGAACGGTAAGAATGAACTTTTGACGGATGTTGATAATTTTGGGCGTTCCCTCAATTTTAGCACTGAGGTCATGGATCTTGGGTTCATAGGTACTTTTTATACCGATAATGGTAAAATATTTAGCGAAGAAGCTTTTTTGTCGCCTTATATTTCTCTAGGAATTGGTCTAACTCGATTTGATGTTTTTGGTGATTTGTTTTTGGAAGATGGGCGTCAATACTATTATTGGAGTGACAATACCATTCGGGATTTAGCGGAGAGTGATCCGAATGCTTCTAATGCACATGTTATCACACAAGATGGCGTTTTTGAGACCAACTTAACTGCCCTGAATACGGAACTCGATGAGGGGTACAAGACGACCGTCTTGAATATTCCTGCGGCTTTGGGCTTGAAATTACGCTTGGGAAATCGATTCAATCTTAATTTAGAAACCCAATTTAAGTATAGTTTTACTGATTACTTAGATGATGTGAGTGGTGCTTATCGGGTGAATTATTCGAATCCTTTGCAAGCTTATGCGGGAAATCCAGGGAATGAGTCGGTTATTTTCCGTGGAGAAGAAAATGGGCGATTTAACGACGCTTATGCCTTTACTTCCTTGTCCTTACATTATAATTTTGGGTTTAGAAAAGACGGTTTTATTCCGCCAATTAATTACACAAATGCGGTGGAAACGATGGATGAACCAGTTGCTACGCCTGATGGGGACACGCCTAAGTCGATGCCTACCACGA
Organism: Saprospiraceae bacterium; assembly: GCA_020631545.1. Classification (GTDB taxonomy): domain Bacteria; phylum Bacteroidota; class Bacteroidia; order Chitinophagales; family Saprospiraceae; genus JAHDHB01. The sequence goes on from JAHDHB010000278.1 coordinate 6,437, forward strand.
TTATCGTAGAGCAGCTGGTATTACCTACACAACCCGAATCGGTTGTCGTTATGCCTGCTGAAACGCGAGAAGTAGAACCCGTAAAAGTAGAGATTCTGGAAGCAGAGCAACCAACCATAACGCCTGAAACAGTCATCGAAATGCCTGCGGAAACGCGAGAAGTAGAACCTGTAAAAGTAGAGATTCTGGAAGCAGAGCAGCCAACTATAACGCCTGAAACGGTCATTGAGATGCCTGCGGAAACGCGAGAAGTAGAGCCCGTAAAAGTAGAAATTATTGAAACAGAGCAACCGACAATAGAACCTGAAACGGTCATAGTGATGCCTGCCGAAAAGACGGAACCCGTTAAAGTTGAGGAAGAAATTACGGTTAATCCGCTCATCTTTCCTGAAACTAAGCCAGCGACGGAAGCACTTGACGGGAAGGATTTAGCTATTGCCATTCCTGATGCTAGAGAAGTAATTTTACTAGGTGTTCGTGAAGACCAGTTGGATTTAGCAAAGATTAGAACAGAATTGATTAAACGCGATGCTGGTCAGGATAATGTCGATTTAGATGTGCAACGCCTTAAAGGGGAGTTGAACAGTATTGAAAAGGATATTGAATTCTTTGAGCAGTATAATAATGGGGTAGCCATTAGGGCAAATGATGACTATTCGGAGCCTGAAAACGTTGAAATTCGTGAAGCTACTGAAGCTTTGAAACTAGAATTGACTGCTATTCGTAAGGATTTAGGACTTGGAGACAAGGAACTTGTTGCACCAACTACCGAAAAAGAGCTGACGACAGAGCAATTGGCCAAAATGGAGTTGGAAAGCCGCAAGCGTATTGAATCCTTAGAAAAAGAGGTTCGTGAGCTAAAAACGGAGCAACTAAAACAGGTGAAAAAGGAAGAAAAAGCAGTGATTGCTTCTGATAAAGAAGCGATTATCATAGCAATGCCTCCTCCCGATGCACCAGCAGAATTACGCTATTATGGCAATGAAATGTACCGTTTGAACAAGGAGTTGGAGAAAATTGAAGACAATAAAGGAATGCCTATCGAAGAAAGCTACTTCGAAGATATTCAAAAAAGGACAACGTTTATTGACGAACAGTTGAAGGCCTTAGAAGGAGTTGATAACTCGAAGGAAGTTCGGGAATATAACAAGCAGTTGAAGAAAAATATTCGACAACTCAATACCGCTTTGAGAAATCTTCAACGTGAAGAAGATTTAAGAGAACGATTGGTCAAGGAAAATGAAAAGGCGGTGAATCGTGCGGAAGATTTGGTTAAACCAGCAGCCATCGATCCAACTCGTCCTGTTAAACCATCGGTTGTTCCTGTTCCTATCGAAAAACCAAAACCAATAGAGGTCGAAACGCCTGCACCCGTTGTTCCTACAGCTACACCTAAGGAAAGTACGGCATTGCCTGAGAAGGAAGAGGTGATCGTGAAAATGGATGAAGACTACAAGTCTGAGCTTGTACAGTTGCGTCAAGAAATTGAAAAATTGCGGAGTAGCCAAGAAAGCGCTGATCAAGCAGCCTTACAAAAAATGCTGGAGCGTATGGCTTCCTTAGAAGCGGAAATGAAAAATTCGAATAGAGCCAAAGAGAATGAAGCACCGACAGCGGAAATGCTGGCTTTGGTTAAATCTTTGGAAGCACTACAGGCTGAAAATAAGCGACTTGAAGAAGCGCAGTCGAAACCTCCTGTCGTTGTTATAGCAAAGGAAGAAAGTACAGCGAAGGAAGCTATTCGAGGATATGAAGTGACGAATATTTTCTTTGACAAGGGCCGTTCTGTCATCAAAGAAGAATTTGTAGACCGCCTAGATCGTGTAGCTTATTTTATGATGCAATATCCTGAAATCCGAGCACAAGTCAAGGGGTATACGGATAAGTCTGGTAGCGCGGAACTCAATTTCCGACTCTCTCGGCATCGTGCCAATCAGGTAAAAGCTTACTTGATACGACAAGGCATTAGCTCAGAGCGAATCGATGATGCCTTTTATGGTTCTTCTGAAGCCACACATACTGACGATCCTTACTCTAGAAGAGTCGCTTTGACCTTGGTGGTGTATTAATTTAGCTAGTGGTTCAACTCATAAATTCTAGACAGTTTAAGCTTGTTATTTTTCCGTTATACTGCGTTGCTCAT
>JAHDHB010000279.1 GCA_020631545.1 Saprospiraceae bacterium
ACACTTCCCACCGTATTCCTCCAATTTTCCTGAAAATGCCTTTGCTGTTTCTTGTTTTAATAGCTTGTCATACAGCATTATAGTAAAATCATTTTGAGAAATTTCTCTGAAAAATAGGCCAAAATTTTCCTCTTTTCACACATGCTGTTTCAAAAAATATATGCGCGGCAATAACCCTCACATTTTACCCCAGAAAACTCTTTTTAGAAAAACTATTTATGATCTTTGTATAATTATCGGATTAGAAAACTCATTTCATTTATGTCAAAGCTAAACACGCCCTTTCAACTTCCAAATGGAAGTCTCTTAAAAAATAGAATTGCAAAATCAGCAATGAGTGAAAATCTATCAAACAAAGACCATAGTCCGTCCAAAGAAATCATCCAAGCTTATCGGACTTGGGCAAAAGGAGGTGCGGGTTTATTAATCACTGGAAATGTGATGATTGATTCAAAAGCATTGGGAGAGCCAAGGAACGTTGTTGTTGAAGATCGCAAGCATTTTGATAAACTAGTAGAATGGGCTAGTGTGATAAAAGATACTAGGGCTCATATGTGGCCACAATTGAATCACCCTGGTAGACAAGCGATGGGTAGTATCAATAAAGTCGTTGTAGGGCCATCTGCTGTACCTTTAAAAATAAAGGGCGGTTCTATGATGTTTAAAACACCAAAACCACTAGAAGAGTCTGAAATTCTTGATATTATAGAGCGGTTTGGAAATACGGCGCTCATTATGAAAGATGCTGGGTTTACAGGGGTACAGATACATGGGGCGCATGGGTATTTGGTCAGTCAATTTTTATCTCCTCGAACAAATATCCGAACAGACAAGTGGGGCGGTAGTTTAGAGAATAGAGCTAGGTTTGCCCTAGAAGTTTATCGAAATATTCGTCAAAAAGTAGGTGCAGATTATCCAATTGGAATAAAAATCAACTCCGCTGATTTTCAACGTGGTGGGTTTACCGAAGAAGAATCAATGGAAGTCGTCAAAATACTATCCTCAGAGGGTATCGATTTAATTGAAATCTCTGGTGGTACTTACGAAAAAGCTTCGATGATGGGCGCTTCCAAGAAGCAAAGTACGATAGAACGCGAAGCCTATTTCCTTGATTATATCGAAAAAGCACGTAAAATAACCGATAAGCCTCTTCTTCTCACAGGAGGATTTCGAACCGTTTCTGTCATGGAAAAAGCATTAGCAGACAACAACTTAGATATCGTGGGTATGGCTCGCCCTTTTACCTTGTATCCTGATTTACCCAATGCCATTTTTGAGAAACGAATGACCAATATTACACTCCCCAGTTTAACAACCGGAATAAAAGCTATTGATAAAATGGGTTTTCTAGAGTTGATGTGGCATGAAATGCAAATCAAACGTTTAGGAGAAGGAAAAGCACCCGATCCGAAAATGGGCGCATTTAAAGTTATCGCACGAAACATTCGCGTTACGTTATCTAAAGCAATAGGAGGATAAAACAAGCAGAGGCAATTTTTTGTTAAGAAATTGATTAACAAGAAATTGCCTCTAAAAATATCAAAAAACACTCTGCATAAAAAACGAAGAGTCACTCAAAAACAGCCTTTTATCTTTTGTCCTTCTTTGGTTTTAACCGATGAACATCATACCCAATTGCTATTTACTTTTCACTATGGAAGACATCCAACAATACACCTAAAAATTAATATCCCTTCAATATTTTTTAAATGCTAGACAACGTTTTTTAACTCCGCCACGTTATGCCTAGTAGAAAGACCTTTCGACCTCAACACGAACTATGATATATTTGTGTTGATAATTCCAATTTTTCCGTTTCAACCCGAAGCTAATTTTCGGAACAATTATGCAATTAAAGATTGATGATTGATTAGCCTTGCTATGTCAAAAATCAAGTAAAATCTCTTGAAAACTAAAACTATGAAACAATTTTTAAGTTTATTTTTTATCTCACTTTTTTTAAGTGCTGCAACAGCACAGTCATGCCTTAGTGGTTGGGTTATAGTAGATAATGATGTCTCTTGTAATGAAGGCTTTGATGGACAGGCAACGGCCTTTAGTACAGACGGCACGCCTCCCTACACCTACCTCTGGGATGCTTCAACAGGAAGCCAATTCACAGCGACAGCGACAGGCTTAGTGGCTGGTACTGGTATTGTTACGATTACAGATGCTTTAGGATGCAGTGGTGCTTTTTCTTACACCATTACAGAACCCCCGTTTTTAACGGCAACAATAACAGAAACATTTCCAGGTTCTTGTACAAACAGTTGTGATGCAGGAGCTATGATTGATGTGGTGGGAGGAGTACCTCCATATACCTACCTTTGGAGTGACGGAAGTACTGGACAAAACAATGACTTTCTTTGTACCGGCACCTATACGATCACCATTACAGATAGTAATATTTGTACCGCCGTTCTTTCTTGGATTTCTTTTGATCCTTCTCCAATTTCGATAACACTTACAACCACTGATGAAACCTGTCTTGGATCTGATGGAACTATCTCTGCTGATGTTGTCGGTGGAACGCCCCCCTATTCCTACCTTTGGGCCACGGGTTCAATTACACAATCTATCAGTGGTCTAGGAGCAGGAATCTACACCGTTACTATAGTTGACGCAAACAACTGTTTAACAACGGGTAGCGCCCAAATATTTTCTGCAATTAGTTTAAGTCTAACGGCAACAGAGGCTTCTTGCGATATGGCTGATGGAACGGCAACCGTCGTAGTAAACTATGGCACTACAAACCCGACTTACACTTGGAATAATGGACAAACAACTCCAACGGCAACGGGCTTAGCTCAAGGCTGGTATTCTGTTACTGTTGAAGATACACCGACGAACTGTGTTACGCATCGCAATATCTATGTCGATGAAGATAACTCCTGTAAAGTACTAATAAATGGTTATGTTCGAAACGATGACGTGAATCAAGACTGTATAGTTGATGCTTCTACGAACCCCTTAACAAATAGACTATTGCGTTTATGGGATGGCTCTCAGCTCATCTCTTCTACTTTCACCGATTCTGTGGGCTACTACGAATTTGTTGTAGATAATGGAACCTATGATCTAGAACTATACCTTAATGACCCAGACTCTCTTATTTGTCCCTCATCTTCTCCAATCACCATCGTCGCTCCTACGGATGGAAATACTTATAGTCAAGACTTTTATACCGCATACCTTGAGATACAAGATGTGGGTGTATTCCTTTCCAAGGGGCCTGCAAGACCTGGTTTTTTTCAATATTATACGATTTCTTATAGAAACTACGGGGGAGATACTCTAAGTGGAAACATTACATTTATACACGACTCTCTTTTGGTCGATTTTAATGCTGGAGGCTCGGAAGACAGTTATGATGCTACCACCTACACCGCTTTGTGGTCTTATACAGATTTGGCGCCCAATGAAAGTAGAAAAATTTCGTTCAATCTCCGTGTTCCTCCCACAACGCCCTTGGGCACTACATTGACGACTATGGTTTCTATTGACCCCCTCATAGGAGATCAATCTCCATCAAACAACCAGAGAACCTGTTATCGAACAGTCACAGGATCTTATGACCCAAATGACAAGCAAAACCTTACAGCAGAAGATCCCTTTGGAGGCGACATTTCTCCAGATATATTGACTTACCATTACCAAATTCGTTTTCAAAATACTGGAACGGATACCGCTTTTACCGTTGTCGTAAAAGATGAACTCGATGATAATTTCTTTGATTTAACCACTATCCGTCCTGTAGCCTCAAGTCATGCGTATTCTATGGATATGGAAGACAATAACACCTTGGTCTTCTTCTTTGAGAACATCATGTTGCCGGATAGCAATGTAAACGAACCTGCTAGTAATGGCTTCATTTACTTCACGATAGAACGCTTGGAGAATCTTCCTTTAGGCACACAAGTCGATAATAAAGCAGCCATCTATTTCGACTTCAATGCTCCAATCATTACCAATACCGTAACAAATACACTTGCATATCCTACAAGAATAGTGACACCAGAAGTACTTGGTTTTAATTTCAAAGCCTATCCCAATCCTCTACAAGATGACGCCTATTTAGATATTCGTCTACAAAAAAAGGAGCAGATTTCTATAGAGATACTCGACGTACAAGGACGTTTAATTTCATTATTGATTAATGAGCAACAACTTACAGCAGGGAATCATCAGATTCCACTAGATTATAAATCATTAATGCCTGGTGTCTATTTTATCCGAATGAAAACAGCAAACCACAGCATCACCAGAAAAGTCTTACGCCCTTAAAATCCCTGATTTTCACATCGATTTATTTGTGCTGTTTTTAGATACAGACTTTGGCAACATCTGTTGTTGGAGTCTGTTTTTTTATGGATAGCCTTTAAGCGAAAAAACAATATCTTTGAACTTTAAATGGTGAAAAGAAGACGCTAATTGTTTTCAACGCTATCACAAACATAAATAGCCGTGCAAGCATTTCATTACTACCTAATCATTCTTCTTTCTGGTCTTGTTTTGACGAGTTGCAGTTCCAAATATCGACTTGGGACAAAAAAACTGGAGATGTACAACAAGGAATTAATCGTTAACTATCAATTGACAAGAGAGAATTCCGAAAAAAAGATAGCCCTCCAATTGCCACTAGGAAAATATACCTTTCGCATTGAGGGTTTTGAAACATACAAGGGAGAAAATTCATTGTTTCAAAAAACAGGGCAGTACCAAGCTTTTGCAAAGGAACCTTTATTCTTTGACATCCAAACAACTATCGAGAAGTTTGTTTTGGAAGTTCACATCGCCGATTTAGAAAACAAGGCCATTTTTCATGATATCCTTGACGTGGACTGGCAAAAAAAGAACCATCCACAAAACATCATCTTAAAAAAACAAGACAATAGTTTAATATTCAATGATTTTATAAAAAAGGGGAGTTCTATATTTTTAACGCACAATGATACAACTGTACGGCAGTTTCAAGTAAAATTATACCAAGAAAATTACCTTCCTGCTCCACCACCCTTCATTGAAGGCACCAGACGATTCAACCCAAACAGCCGCCCAACTGCAACTTCAATTATTCCTGTAGGCTCTTCCTTTACAGCCCGAGAAAAAGGGTTATATTTTATCCAAGCAGACACGAACACCGCAGAAGGCCAGTTTTTTAACGTCTTTGATGATGATTATCCAAATATTTCAAGCCTCGTACAGCTCATTTCTGCCAATCGCTACATCACCACAAATAAGGAATACAAGGAATTAACCGAAGCAGAAGACAAAAAACTGGCTCTTGATGAATACTGGTTGGCTAGAAGTAGTAGCAAGGAAAGGGCAAGAAAACTAATCCGCACCTTTTATAATAGGATTCAAGAGGCCAATCAATATTTCACAAGCTATAAGGAAGGATGGAAAACAGATAGAGGCATGATTTACACCATTTTTGGAGAACCTGATGAAGTAGAAAAATACCCCGATTTTGAATTTTGGTACTACAAAGTCATTGATTATCGCCGTGGTGTTAGTTTTATCTTTGACAAAGAACAAGGAGAATTCATCTTAAGGCGCAGCCGTACACTTGAACTGCCTTGGATGGAACAAATCCACCTTTGGAGACAAGGTATTGTACCTTGAGCAAAGACGTATTTTGAATAAAAAAATCTCGCTACTTGACTTTTCAAAATAATTTCTTTATTTTAGTGTATAAATTACACTAACCTGTTTTCATTTACAATCTCCCTGAATTATGAGCATCAAGAAGCAATACCTAAAGTCAAAACCCATTTGCAAAGTCACGCTGAGCCTACCAAAGGAAGCTGCACCCAAGGCCAAAAAAGTGGTTCTCGTCGGAGAGTTCAACAACTGGGATAATACAGCGACGCCTATGCGAAAACTGAAAAACGGCACATTCAAAACTACCGTAAATCTTGGCGTAGGAAAAGAATACCAATTCCGTTACTTAATTGATGGCGAAAAATGGGAAAACGATTGGGCCGCTGATAAATATATCGGGAATGGTGTTTCTTACGAAGAAAACTCTGTTGTCGTTGTCTAATTTATTCTTTCAAACGGCATTATTCCCTTGTTTTATTCAAGAATAAAATCCTTAATTTGCTTAAAAAACGGGGAGGGTCTAGCATTCAACCGATGTTAAACCCTTCCCGTTTTTTGTTTTTTAATCGGCATTCAAAACAAAACCCTGAATGCTTCCGTTAATGTCGAGCTTTTAGCAGGTATGCTTCTTTTCCCAAGGCCTACCTTCAAAAAATAACTTAATGTCTTAAGAATTTTTCTACTAAAATCATAGCCAAAAGCGGTAAAAACAAGTCCCTTCACTCCTTTTCACAAATTTATTTCCAAATATTGCTTTTTTGTCAATTCATTCTACCGCCTTGTCTATCAGGTCTTTTAACTAAAACAGGTCTTAAAAATACAAATTATAACTAATTTGACTTACAAGGCTAAAAACATAATTTCATTCAAAATACATTTTTTTACATAATAAAGCTTGTTTCAAAAATCCATAGCTTTTTCTAATTTTTTTAGTAATTTTGAACAGCCAGTAATATAACAATACAGTTTGTTTAAACTTGAATAGTCCAGAAGTTGTCGAACAATTTTTTTGGAACAATTCTAGTATCATGCCACGTTAGAAATGGTGAGTATATCGCTTGACATGATACTATCTTTACATCTCTATAATAATTTAGTAGAGAAACCCCTCCTATATGCATTCCTCAAACTTATGACAAACTCTTTTTTATGAGACCTCTTTTTACATTTTTTTTGATTTTTCTTTTTTCCTCAGGTTATTCCCAATCTAAGCTCAAGGTTTTAGAATCTGGTCTTAGAGAAATACCCATTGAACATACAACTTGCATAAGCAAAAAACAATACGGGATTATTGCTAAAAATGTAAGCGAAAATGTGGCAAAATTGAAAAAACAAGGCCTAGTGCCCCTTCAGAAGACAACTCAACAGGTGTCCTTGGGTTGGCCATTACAACAAGCCAATGGGCAAAACTACAATACAGCTTATGGTTTTACCGCTTTTGTGGATCACGATCCCAATCCCGGCAGCATCCAAGATTATAATTGCGGAACTCGTACTTATGATGGTCACCAAGGAACAGATATTCCACCATGGCCTTTTGCTTGGGAAATGGTTGATAATGACCGACTACAAGTTGTAGCAGCAGCAGATGGTTTCCTTGTCGATAAAGCCGATGGAAACCCTGATCGAAACTGTGGTTTCTCCAATCCTAATTGGAACTACGCTGTTATTTACCACCCTTCAGATGGCTCCATTACGATCTACGGGCACATGAAGTTGGGTTCTGTAACAACAAAAAGCATCAACGATCCTATTTCCACAGGCGAATACCTTGGAGTTGTAGCGAGTAGCGGATATTCTTCTGCACCTCATTTGCACTTTGAAGTACGTACAAACCCTAGTGATCCGACCTCTTTTGTCGATCCTTTTACAGGTACATGCAATGGTACAACAGCCACCTCTTGGTGGGCAGATCAAAAGCCTTACTATGATTCTCGAATTAATACCATCATGTCGCACAGCGATCATCCTGTATTCAATTCTTGTCCTGTGCCTGATATCATTAACAAAAAGAACTGTTTTGAACTTGAAGAAACGGCCTATCTATATGCTTATTTTCACGATGAAGAAATAGGCAAAACGTCCTATCACCGTGTCTTGCGCCCTGATAATTCGGTAGAATTAACTTGGTCAAGAACACCAACGTCTCCACCTCAATGGAATTCTGCCTGGTTTCAAGGCGTATTTCTTCCTCCCTTCCTTCCACAAGGTCACTGGAGTTATGAAGTCACCTATGAAGGAGAAACCATTATCCATCAGTTTTATGTAGTTCCTGATTGTTCTTTGCTTCCTATTGAGCTAGCCTATTTTGAAGGTAAAGCCCAAGGAGAAGTGAATCTTTTAGAATGGAAAACACTTTCCGAAAGCGAGAACGACTATATAGAAATTCAGCGCAGCACCGATAATGAAAATTTCGTTGAAATTGGCCGTGTAAATGGGCAAGGAACAACCTCTGAAACAACAAGTTACTCCTTTATTGATGAAGCACCCATTTTTGGTACAAGTTATTATAGACTTCGACAAGTCGATTATGATGGGACAGAAGCCTATTCCTTTGTCGTAGCTATTAAGAATGAAATCGGGCGAGATTATCAGGTTTTTCCGAGTTTCACCAATCAATTTGTTCATGTAAAACACGGAAGGTTAGCCACTATTCAAAAAATAGCCGTGTTTGATGCTACAGGTAAATTATTACACCTAGTAGAGAATGTCGATAATGATCTAGAACAAATCGACGTCGATTTATTTGGTTTAGCAAATGGTTTGTTGTTCATCTCCATCTATAACGACCAAGGAGAAGTCTTTTCAGAACGTATTATCAAACGATAAAACGCCTTCAAAATAATTGTTTTTCCAAACGCCTAGTACGCTAATTGTACTAGGCGTTTTTTTTTACGTAAAAAACTCACACCCAGCCCCTCTCTCCAAAATCAAGAAAAAAATAAAAGCTAAACGCTC
>JAHDHB010000280.1 GCA_020631545.1 Saprospiraceae bacterium
AATTGGTCAAACTTTGCCATTCTGATCGTGAGCGGAGATTTATGGATCGGCTTCTTGTGGCTTCTGTAGTAGAAACTCGTGGCGCAGAGCGTTTCAGGATGGTGGCAGAAGCTCAGCAAGATCCTGAAATGGCTCGTTTTTATAAAACCCTGTGGGTATCAGAAGCCAAGCACGGCCACATTTTTGTCAAGATGGCACTCAATTATTTTGATAAAAAAGACGTGTATCCTAGATTAGAATATTTCATTAAGGAAGAAGCTGATATTTTGGATAGTATGGAGATTAAACCAGCTTTGCATTAAAAACTTGAGGCTATTCTTCAAGAGACGATGTAAGAAGTATGATTTTCATTAGCCAATAACAACATTACGCAATGTAGATTTCATACATCTTACATCATAGAACTTATTTTTTTAATTCTTCAAATTTTTCCTTGAACTCGCTCACTTTTTAAGATCTCAAGGGCATTAGGAGCCTGAAGAGCAGAATCCCCATAATCTATTTCAATTTTTCCTACTTGATAGGCCAATTCAATAGCTTTTTCATTAAGCGTTTTACTTCGGCATCCAATAGCGATGTGTGCATGATTCTGCCCTTCCTTTATCCAATCGTTAGCACGTTCAATTTCAAATTCAATGATAATGAGATGCTTTAGGAAGTAATTATCATCAAGGATTCTACTTGATTTTGCCAACCGAACAACACAAGCATACCCCGCTCTACGGACAATTTCAGGTTGTTGAGGCATCGTCCATGCATTCGCTTTTTCTTGTAAGAAAGAAGTCCTAGCAACGATATTATCGGCAAAATAAGTAGCTAGTTCGAAGGTGTAAAGTTGGTGTACTTGGCGTTCTAGTTGTTCAAGAGATATTTTTTTCGGTTCTTCAGTGAGAATCGATAATATCTTCCCTTCGTAGATGCCCGAATCCCAAAGTTGCAAAGCTCTTTCATGATTACGCTTAATGGTACGTGCCATTTTCCGTAATTTCATAATCCCAACGCCAAGACATTTGTCTGTAGTTGGGATTCCTCGTTGCTCAAAACTGGTGATTGCACGAGATTCTGAGAGCTCTTGCAGCTTATCCAACACTTGTGTATACTTCATCCGCTTGATGTACTTGATTTTAGATCAAGCGAATATAAGAAATATCTCAAACATAAGGAACGTTATTAGTCAATAATTAATAACTAATCCGTTGTTTGGCAATTTAAGTAAACACCTCACCGTTCTCCGCCATCTCCCGCAATTTATCTGGTACAGTAAAGCGTTTCCCATAGGATTTTGCTAGCTTATCTGCTTTATTGACGAAAGCTGATAGCCCAAAATCATTGATGTATTGTAAGGTTCCGCCTTTGAATGGAGCGAATCCCCAGCCATAAATACTCCCAATATTCACATCAGCAACATTTACAACAACTTTCTCAAAATAACAACGGACAGACTCTAGGGACTGGATGATCATTAAGCGTTCTTTCATTTCTTCGAAATCCCCCTCGCTTCCTACGCCTTGAAAATGAGCAACTAAATCAGGCCAAAGGTATTTTTTTCCTCCTTTGGGATACTCGTAAAAGCCGGCTCCCTTAGATTTGCCTGGACGCTTAAATTCCTTAACCATTTTTTGAACAACCTTCAAGCCTGGATGTGCTTCGTAGGCCTTTTTTTCTTGTGTTTGGATATCATTGATCAGAGAAAGGGAGACTTCATCAATTAAGGCCAAAGGCCCCATCGGCATTCCTGCTTGCAAACCAGCTTGTTCGATCATATTGGGCAAATGGCCTTCTTTCAACAAGGCCATACCTTCCATGACATAAGTGCCGAAGACTCGCGAAGTATAAAACCCACGACTATCATTCACGACGATAGGCGTTTTGCGTATTTTCTTTACAAAATCAAATGCTCGTGCTAACGTTTCTTTGCTCGTTTTCTCCCCTACAATGATTTCCACTAAAGCCATTTTTTCTACTGGAGAAAAGAAATGTAAACCAATGTAATTATCTGGATTCGTAGATTCTTTAGCTAGGCCAGTGATGGGCAAGGTAGAGGTATTACTCGCAAAAATAGCTTCTTGATCCAAGTGCTGCTCAGCTTCTTTAGTTACCCTTGCTTTTAGGCTTCTATTTTCAAAAACGGCTTCAATGACTAGATCACAACCTTCAAAATCTGCCGCCTGTTCAGTTGGTAGAATTCGCTTAAGAATCAAAGCTTTATCAGCTTCACTAATCTTGCCTTTAGCGACTTGTTTAGTCAATAGTTTTTCAGAATAAGCCTTTCCTCGCTCCGCAATAGGTGTAGAAACGTCTTTCAAAACGACTTCTAATCCTGACATTGCAGACACATAAGCAATTCCAGAACCCATCATTCCCGCACCTATAATTCCAATTTTTTGAGGCCGAAATTTTCCAAATCCTTTAGGCCGGCTTTTTCCTGCTTTGATGGAGTTTAAATCATACCAAAAGGCTTTGGTCATATTTCGGGAAACCTTTCCTAGTAGCAGTTGGGTAAAATAACGGCTTTCAATTCGTAATGCACTTTCAAAATCAACGATAGCCCCTTCCACCATCGTATTCAGAATAGCTTGAGGAGCAGGGTAATTACCTCTAGTTTTTTTGAGTAAACTTGCTGTAGCTACGGCGACCATTTGGGCGACTTTAGGATGTTTTGGCGTACCATTATGAATGCGTCCATTAGGCTTATCCCAAGGTTGTGTTGCATCAGGATTTTCTTCAATCCATAGCCTAGCTTTCTCCATCAACTCCTCTTTAGTTTCCGCTATATCATCGATGAGCCCTGCCTCCAGTGCTTGCTTAGGTAATAAGCGCTTGCCCTCTGCAAGTAGCGGAAACGCTTTTTCCAAACCTAGAAGCCAAGTTAGTTTTATAACACCCCCGCCTCCTGGCAAAATCCCCAAAGTCGCTTCTGGTAAACCGATATACGTCTTAGGATGTTCTAGAGCAATGCGATGATGAGCAGCAAGCGCTAACTCATAGCCACTCCCTAAAGCCGCACCATTAATAGCGGCAACAATAGGAACGCCAAGGGTTTCTAGAACACGGAAAATCGTTTTCTGCTTTTCAACAAAAGAAAAAATCGCATCAGCATCATTTGTCGCATACAAATAATCTAAATCTCCCCCAGTCAAGAAAGTCCGCTTAGAAGAAGTGATGATGACTCCAGCTAACGCATCCTTTGCCTTCTCCTTCTTTAGATGGTTTAATACCGGAATAAATGCCCGTCCTATCTCATGATTGATGATGTTAGACTTGCGATTCTCCATATCAAGCGATAAGGTTACTATATTAGAAGTACTCTTTTTATAATGTATCATTTACTAGGAAAATTGATTTTAGGCCAATAAAAATAATAAAACCACCATTTTAGTGAGAGGAATATCATCTCAAGGATATTCCATCCTCCATAATAAGTTTATACCCTTTCTATGATGGTCGTAACGCCCATACCTCCACCAACGCAGAGGGTGACTAGCCCCGTAGAAAGATCCCTGCGCTCCAGTTCGTCAAGCATTGTCCCTAGGAGCATGGCTCCCGTAGCACCAAGAGGATGCCCTAGCGCAATAGCCCCGCCATTAACGTTTAGGATGTCGTCAGGTATTTCTAAATCCTGTTGGAATTTAAGCACTGGAGAGGCGAAAGCTTCATTCATTTCCCAAAGATCAATATCGCTAGGCTTCATACCTGCTTTGGCTAAAGCCTTTAAAGTAGCGGGTGTAGGGCCTTGCAGCATGATGGTCGGCTCAGAGCCTGAAGTTGCAACGGATATTATTTTTGCCCTAGGTTTTAGCCCCAATGCTTGTCCTTTTTCTTCATTGCCAATGAGTAATAAAGCAGCACCATCGACAATTCCAGAAGAATTGCCCGGCGTATGGTGGTGAAGGATAGTTTCGACCTGAGGATATTTGAGTAAAGCGACAGCATCAAAACCAAATTGCCCGAGTTTAGCAAAAGCAGGCTTTAGTTGGCCTAGGCTTTCGACGGTAGAATCAGGCCGAATATGCTCGTCCTTATCCAAGATAACCAAGCCATTCTGATCACATACAGGAATGATGGAACGGTCAAAATACCCCTGCTTTTGGGCATGAGAAGCTCTTTGCTGGGATGAAACGGCATAAGCGTCTAAACGTTCTCTCGTGTATCCCTCTATAGTAGCAATAAGATCCGCGCTAATACCTTGAGGCACAAACCCAATCTTACTATTCACGGCGGGGTCATACATCAAGGCGCCTCCATCCGTTCCCATAGGCACACGGCTCATACTCTCTACACCACCAGCCACGACCAAATCTTCCCAACCTGATCGTATCTTCATCGCCGCCAAGTTAATAGCTTCGAGACCTGAGGCACAAAAACGGTTGATTTGTACGCCAGAAACCACATTATTCCATCCTGCATAAAGCAAAGCTGCTTTCGCAATGTCTCCTCCTTGTTCTCCTACAGGTGTTACACAACCAACTACCGCATCATCTACATGCGTAGTGTCTAGGTCATTTCGTTTTTGTAAAGCTTTTAGCGTAGAGACAAGGAGGTCAATGGGTTTCACCTCGTGGAGAGCGCCGCTTTTTTTGCCGCGTCCTCTTGGAGTTCTAACGGCATCAAAGATCAAGGGCTGAACATTCATGTATATTGATTTTGTCGTTTTTTTCGATAGGCGCAAAATTTACAACAAAAAATAGGAACTGACAAGCGAAAAGTAATATTTGATCAGCGAAGGAGGATCTTTTTTTAAAACCTTGAAAATGATGGAGAATTGGGAAGGGGAAATAAGGGATCGAGGAGATGAAGAACGTTTTGCTACGCTTGATTTCAATCTGGGATATTTGGGATACCAAGCTGGGGAAGAATTGAACATAAAGCAGAGCTAGATCCATGAGACAATTTGCCATGCTCTATCTTCAATTCTCCATCAAAAAAGAAGTTTACTTCCCTTTCAGTTCTTCCAGTTCTTGATATAACTTTTCTAGCTCTTCATTTTTACTTTCGAGTTCTCTTTCTAAGCGCATAACTTTGCTTCTGAGGCTCTTAACTTCGTCAGGGCTAGAAGAATTTTTAATTTTATCTAAGTACTTTGTGTCACTTTCTTCTTCATTAGAAGGTTGTTCCCTTACTTGTTCTGTCGTTTCTTTGCCTAGTAGCTCATTAAAATAGTGCTTAAAATCGATGGTATCCCCAGTTATATAGGCACTTACAAAATAGGCGGCAGGAATAATAATAAGCATCGCGAATATAAACCGAGAACATCCTGTGGGTCTTGCTCCTTGAGCCATAATTATGGATTTAGTTATGTTTTATTTGCCAAAAGTAGGTCTTGATTCAAGTTAAGAAAAATTGAAGTAGTACACTAAATTTTTCTATGGATTATAGAATTTTATCGTCTAATGATATTAGAAAGACGAATTGCAAAAAATGCCTAGTAGATCTGCTCAGAAGTAATGGACAGTTTATTCAAGATATTTTTTACGAGATTTTATGGACAGAAACAATGACTAACCATAATCCTAACACTTTTCAGAGTTTGCCTCAAAATCAGATAAATGATGCGTGTAAATCCCGAAGGGATGTAAGGATTATAGAAAAATAGAAACACGAGTGCGATAACCCTGAAAGGGTGATATTTTTAAGTAAAGAGGAAATTCACGATTCTAAAAACTGCCGACAGGGTCTTTGTGGTACGCGTGTGAAAATTTATTAGTATTTTGACTTTAAGAAAGTTAATGAAAATTTCCGCGCATTAAATTTTTATTAAATAAATTTTTTCAACGACCTTTTATATACTACTAGAAACATGCACTAAACACTTTTATTATTTTCAACTTATTACTATAAAATCTTTTTTTTAGTTTCTACAACAATTTATTCGTAGTGTTCATCCAACCATTCGGAGTTTAAAACCATCTAATGTGATAGATAAGCATTTATTTTTATGCTGCATAAAACCAATATACCAACTATTTAGGACTTGTTTTTTTAATAAGCTCCATTTAAACCGTAAAAAACCGACTATTACCCCGAGCCAGCTATGAAAGTTCGTAATGGCCATCTGAAAACCGTTCGATTTTGTTTAAAATCGACTCCGCTTCTAGGAATGTTAGTTTTCTTGCTTTTTTTTGCAGGAAAAGTAGCAAATGCCCAAGATTTGCCCGGCCCTACCCCTAATATGGAGACCTTAGTAGCCGGATCGTTTGTCATTCCTATGGATAATGCTCATCAAAGTACGACTTATTATCCTCCCTCCCCTATCGCTGTTTATACGGGATTCAATTTGAAAGCTTATGGCTTGGTTTATCATCTTTTAGAGGAAGGGATTCCTGTAAAATGGGTGATTCGTGCAGGAAAATTGAAGGATGAAATTGATTTTTCAGCCATTTGTTCTCAAGTTTATCCTATTTCTTCTAGTCCAAATGTAGAGGACTTTAGAGCCTCAGCTTTTGTAGTAGACTTAAACGACTTGGAGCAAGAAGCGGCTTGTAATCCCAATAATCCGACCACTCGACCAGACTTTTTTGCCATTCTTGCTAACTATGGTGAAGAGGTAGCCGTCTACCAAACTATGGAAGAAAAATCCGTAGACGTGCGTTATACCTTGCTTTTCCCTCCAAAAATATCGGTGATGCGAGATGGCGATCCTAATGCTTATTTCGACTTTGTACATACTAGTATATTAGATTCTGCCAGAGTGCCTTATGCAGTACTCTCCAACCAAGATTTTTTGGAATCCTCTTCCTGTTTTACCTTTGTTTCCCAACCTCATATCGAAGAAGCTTTTGTAGATTCCAATTATGTTGAAGTACTTTCTGACTTTGTTGAGAATGGTGGTAATTTTTTCGCTCAATGTGTCGGGCTCCTCTCGTATGAAAATGCCTCCAACATTCATTTTCATACAACAAACGGATTGAAAAATTATACCCAAAACTTAGAGAATGCCAACTTCTTTTATGACAATAACGACTTGGCTATCATGCAATTTCAAGGAGATTTCCCAGACAACTCCAAGTCGGCTACTTCTTCTTTTGGCCCAGATGGCGGAATGTGGAGGAGCAATGCTTATAAAGGAATTATCCTTGGCAATTCGCCCAATTCCAATGAGGTCGTTTTGTCTGGAGCTGATGTGAATTTTGGCTTACCAGGAGGAAATATGTTTTATGGGGGCGTACATGCTTATGAATCAGGCCCTATAGAAGAAGAATATACCGATATCATCCATGCTAAACGAATCTACCTTAATGCCGCTTTTGTGCCTGCCAACATCAACTTTGCTTGTGCAGGAAATGATGTTTGCATTTGTGAAGGGGAAAGTGTGGTACTAGGCTGTGCCGATCCTCTAAACGGGGTTTCCTTTACTTGGTCGCCAGCAGCAGGATTAAGTTGTACAGACTGCCCAAATCCTATCGCATCTCCCGAAAGTACGACGGTATACACGATGACGCCAAATGAGGGAAATTGTGGCGCCTCCTCTGTTACCGTTACCGTTATTGATAATGGTCCTAAAGCGATGAATATCACTAGAAACTGTGATGCGGCAGATGCTTTTTATAGCATTTCATTTTCTATTGTAGATGGCGATCCCGCTTCGTATAGCGTGTCTGGAGGAACGTTGAACGGCAACCAATTCACCAGTAATCCCATCGCTTCAGGTCAAAGCTATTCCTTTGAAATAGAAGATGATACTGGATGTCCATTCTTCGTAGAAGGAACTTGGTATTGCTGTGATGCTTTAGCAACTCTTAGTGGAGGGGAAGAGATTTGTAATGATGGAACGACAACACGCTTGCAGATTGATTTTCAAGGAGCAGGAAGCTGGGACTTCACCTATGCAATTGATGGCGTTTCGCAAGGACTGATGAATACGGATACTACGCCTGTGCTGCTAGAAGTAGCCCAAGCGGGTGTTTATTCCTTGCTCTATTTGGAAGATACGGACTGTCGTGGCAATACCTTGGGTGAAGCGACGGTAGGCTATAAGGAACAAGGCTATGCAGGAGAAGATGTGACCCTTTCGCTCTGTTATAATGCCTTACCAATTCATATTTTTTCCTTAATGAATGCCCCTGACACAGGCGGCAATTGGAGTTTAAATGATGGGATGGAAGTGGGAATGCCCTTTGATTTTACTAGTGGTCTATTCGATCCTTTCCAGCAAAATATCGGTTTCCTTGAATACCATTATAGTGTGCCTAGTGGAAATGATTGCCCACCAGATTCTAGTGTTGTGCTTATTGAAGTCCTAGATTGTCCTTGCAATACGCCTCCAGCGCCTAGTATTTTGGTCGATGATTTGTATTATTGTGAGGAACAACCGGATGGCATTGGATTTCAAGTCTTACCTATTGAGCGCCAAGCATTATACTGGTACGCCACACCAGCCAAAGATAATTTATTGTTTATAGGATGGAACTTTGAACCATCTGCTTCGGGTACTTACTACGCAGAAGTTGTCAATATCCCTGATGATGGATGTACAAGTAGTTTGTACCCTTTTACTTATGTTTACACAACTCCGCCCTCTATTTCTACCCTTGCGGATACGACGCTTTATACCATTCAG
>JAHDHB010000281.1 GCA_020631545.1 Saprospiraceae bacterium
TTCTTTCGAATTTCAGTTTTAGCAACAAAGGAGCAATACTTAAATGGGGAATTTTATAGAACAATGAAGGGGATTTTTAACTTTTTTTCTTGTTCCGCATCAATTTGATACGAAAATGAAATCCTTTAGTTAAAACCTTGATTTTTAATAAATTTTGGACTGGGAGGTAGGGGAAGGAGGGGGATTGGTAAAAAAAGCTTTACAGTAAGGCAAAAAAAAGCCGAAGATACTTGGGCGTATCTTCGGCAACCTGGGTTAGGGCGGTTCCTCTGCATTAATATCTTGATAAAGATCATTATGAACCACTAATGACCTTTTTTTTAAAAGTAAAGGTTACCGAGAGTGCCGGAGCACACTCGGCGTAGTTTGGGTTAGGGCTGTGGGCTTCCACAAAATATTTTAAACACGTAAGCGTGTGATTATTTAACGTTTGTTTTCTTCAACATATTTTCTCAAGGCCTTAATTTCGGACAACAACTCATTTATAGCAGGTTGAGTATTATCGTTAGACATTGTCGTAATTCGTCGTTTAATTTCCCAAAGCTCAAGGACATCCGTTTGAGGAATGCTTAGAGGTTTGTTGAATCTAACGTTGTCGAATGTCAAAGAAAAAGCCGAATTTTCTGCATCAAAGCAAGTACGAGCCGGCATAATCCCGTGAGTAAAACTAACTACGATACAGAATAACTCTTCTTGTATTGTAGTGCTATCTTCGATTAAATCGCAACAGACCTGATCTCCTTGAAGAAGAATTGGGCTCATGCGGTCATTCTCTATTTCAAAAGTCCGGAGTATACCTCCCGTCTTAGGAATTTTTACGATAGAAATACTGCCTAAAGTTCTAGCATCCCATTTACCCGCTTTTATAGATTCAATATAAGAGCGGTGATGTTCAATAGGAATCAGTAGATTATGCTCAGACAAAGCATCTAAGCTAATGTCATCTTCTGCGTTAAAAAATTGAACTTCAAGCTGTTTTGCCATTGCTGCTTCCAGCGTGGCATGGAAAGATTCGGATATTTGCATCGGGCCTTTCCCAAAGATCAACCAAAAAGGGTTGAGTCTAAAATTAAGGATATACCTAGTCAATAGACCAATCGTCAGTTTCACCTTGCCGCGTTCTAAGTCAGCAACGGTAGTTTTTTTAAAACCAAGTAATAAAGACAACTTTCGTTGAGTCAATTTTATGGCTTCAGACCTGAAGTCTTTAATACGCTTCAGCAGTGGACGCATAACGTAGTGGCGATTATTATCTAGCGAATAAGGGTTTGAAGTGACACTTTTGTAGTTCTTGCCTTAAAATGTGAATTGGATTTGTTAGACATTACTAATTAGATGTGCAAAAGTGCCACTTCTTACTAGGGCGTATTGGAATAACAAATTCTACTTTACGTTTGCAAGATACGGGCTTGTTCGCTCGTTTACTAAGACATAATTAGGAAAAAGTGTCGAAAAATTTTGTATTTTTGAAGAGATTTTTTTCGAAGTCTTAAATTATAACTTCTTAAGAGATACGTCTGTGCGCTCATTTTTCAAAACAAATTATGAATTATTTTTTGTAAAAAATAAACTGCCAAATGAAGCATAAAAAATTAATTTTTTTTCTGGAAGGTCTTCAAAAAAATGATAAGATATTGCGAGCGTGTACCAAACACCTCAAATACTCAATAGGTTATAGCGATCCGAATCTTTTTGCCTTATTTGATTATTTACGAAAGCATCCAAACCTTGCAGAGGCTAAAAATTTTGATGAAGAAAAGATTTTTCAGAAGGTCATGCCCAAGGGGGCAAAGTTCAATGGGCAGCTAATGCGTTTGATGACGACCAACCTGAGTCAGCATATTGAACAGTTTATTGTACAAGGAGAGTTAGAAAAATCACCTTACTTGAAAAATAAGTTGCTTGCGGAGGGAATGAATACGCTGAAAATGGACGAACAGTATTTTCGATTGACTTTTGGGAATATTGAAAAAACACTACCAAAAGACGAAGCCGACAAGCATTTAGCCAAAGCTCAATTATATAATGACCTTTATTTTCATCCAAAAGCGCCCTTGCATAATGCGAAGGTTTATCGGGATCATTTGGATGCAGCTATGGATAACCTAGATATTTATTATGCCATAAAACGGTTGAAGTATGCCTGCGAGGTACTTAGTAGAGAAGTTATTTATGGGGAAGAATTGGAAGAAGCTTTTTTTAAGGAATTGCGAGATTTTCTAGCTTTCTTACCCGAAACTGAAAATCTGCTTGTTAAGGTTCTTTCTTCTGCAACCCGTTTTTTCTTTTCTCCTAGTGTTGAGAAATATGAGCAGGTAAAAGCGATGTTTATTGAATATCTTGATGAAATACACTCCGAGAAATTGGTGGTACTTCAATTTTTATTCAATGCTCTTTTTGTTTTAGACTATCCTGGAGGACGAATACCAGAGTATTTTAAATTGTCAAAATTGGGAATAGACAAGGGGATATTTATAAAGAACGGCTATATATCTTCAGATAATTTTAACAACATCGTCCACATATCATGTCATTCCAAAGAATTTGAATGGGCGAAAGTCTTTATTGACAAATATGTGGGGTATTTGGATGATACTATAGATACACTTGAGAATTTAAAAACCTTATACAATTGCTATATCCTTTATGGTCAGAAGCATAACAGGTCATAGATTCGCTAAGCAAAATTCAATATGACGATTTCTCTTATGGTTTACGTAAAAGCCTTTTGGAATTAAAAAGCATTTATGAATCCAAGAAACAAGACTATGTCGCAGAGATATTAGATAAAACAGATTCCATGATGGCTTATTTGCGTCGAAAACACAAACAAGAGTATATCAGTACGGTATTAAGGCGCAGGGTGAAAAATTTCACCCAATTACTTCATAAAATTGTTGATTACCCCTATAAAAATTACACAAAAAATGATCTGTTGAATCTATTCTTGAGTTTCAATGGAAATGTGGTGGAATCTTCTTGGATAGAAGAAAAAATTAAGGAACTATAGGAAGTATAACGCCATGCTATACCTCCTATAGATTTCGAGGAATTTTCTGAACAAGTAGTGAAATTAGTTAGATACTCGGTATCCTTCTATTTCCAAAATCGCACTTGTACTCTTAGGATTTAACTGAATATCAGTAATGATATTAAAGCAGTTAGATGTTTCAAGTGTGTAGGAAGTTTTTTGAGAACCACTAGTTAGGGTAATGGTAGCGGTTGTTAAAAGTTTTCCATTTTCTCCGATAAAAGCACTTGGAACTACAAAATCAAGGCTAGTTTCATTTCCCATTTTATCCAAGACAACAACAACGACCTTAGGGCCATTATCATATGCCAAAAAATTGGCCTGACTAGAGAATAGGGAACCAAAAACGAATAAAACCGTGACTAATACATACGTTATTTGCTTTCTCATTTTGTAAGATTTTACGGTTGTGAAATGTGGTTAAGGTGTAGTTTCATTTTTCCTTATTCAGAAAAATAGCCACTACTCGAAAGGCTGATTGTGAGGCCTTTAAACATTATTAACAAAAATACAAAATCCATAGCTTTTGAAAAATTTTTTTAGCTTTTTTTTTTTGGTAAATCTTTGTTTATCAGTGTTTATTGGGGTTCTAGCCTTTGTTTCTTTTGATTTTCACTTAGTTTTTACATTTCTACTACAACTTTTCTTTCTGATTTTTTACTTTTTTATATTTCTTGGAGTTACTACAGATAACGTATAAAATAATAAATTTTGAAGGGATATTCGGTTTCTATTAGGTGCTTGAAAGATATAGTGGCTGTATTTTCTTGCGATTTGTCTTTTTGATGAAAAAATATAACTTGATAGCTATCAAAGATTGTCCTTTGTCTACCTGTCTTTTCAAGCAACAGCGTTGAAAACAAAAAGTACCTCCACAACTACTCGAATTATAGCCATTTACTTTGGGGAAATTGAAAATACGACACCATAAATATATACAACAAAATTTTACGAGGATTTTTAGAGCTATTCTGCCGTTAATTTTAGGGTTGTTTGCGAATTCAAACTACTGATTCTGCTCGGAAATACTAGGGCAATGGTCTTTAATCTTATAAGCCAAGTTGATAAAAGGGAAGAAAGTCTACAAATAAAGTAAAATAATAGTGCTTAGCTCTAGGAATTTCTTTCATGCTATATTTTTAGAGCACTACGCTGAAAAATTTAGTACCTTTGTCCCTTATTATGCAAAGGGTAATGAATTTTCTCGCTTTGCAATTACAAACTCTTTAGTTAAAAGGTCAGAGAGTAGGAGGCATCACGGTAGTTTTTTCTTTTAATTTTTTGAAAAATAATCGAATAACTCTAAAGGATTCTCCTCAACTTCAATAAATTGAATAGTATTAAATGGCAGATTGGAATTTAGGCGAAAAAGAAAAAAAGGGAATTAAAAGAGTAGCTGAAAACGCTGTTCTCGTTAGCGTCGTTACATCAAAACAAACACTTGAGCAAGTCGAAGAGTATTTGGACGAATTGGAGTTCCTTGCGGAAACGGCTGGCGCTTTCACCAAAAAACGCTTTGTTCAAAAACTTCAACATCCTGAATCTAGAACTTATGTCGGGAAAGGAAAATTGCAGGAGATTAAAGAATTTGTTGAAAATAATGATATTGACTTAGTTATTTTTGACGATGACCTTACGGGGAAGCAAACCAGTATTCTCGAAGAAGAGCTCAAGCGGAAAATATTGGATCGTAGTAGTTTGATCTTGGACATTTTTGCTACTAGGGCTCAAACAGCTCAAGCAAAAGCTCAAGTTGATTTAGCGCAAATGCAGTATTTGCTTCCAAGATTGAGAGGACTTTGGACGCACTTGGAACGCCAAAAGGGAGGAATTGGAATGAGGGGGCCAGGTGAAAAGGAAATTGAAACGGATCGACGTATCATCCGGGATAAAATTACCTTATTAAAGAAAAAACTAGAGAAAATTGACCAGCAAAACGCTACCCGTAGAAAATCTAGAGGACAGTTGATTCGACTTTCCTTAGTTGGCTATACCAACGTTGGAAAATCTACCTTAATGACGTTTTTGAGTAAGTCAGAAGTTTTTGCTGAAAATAAACTTTTTGCTACGCTAGATACGACGGTGCGTAAAGTAGTCCTTGATCGTATGCCCTTTCTACTTTCGGATACTGTTGGCTTTATCCGAAAATTGCCTACCCACCTTATCGAAAGCTTCAAATCCACACTTGACGAAGTTCGCGAAAGCGATATTTTAGTTCATGTAATCGATATCGCTCATCCTCAATACGAAGATCAGCTAGCAGTTGTAAACCGAACCTTGAATGAACTTAACGTTTCTGATAAGCCGACCATCTTGGTTTTTAATAAAATGGATCTTTATCGAAAACGCTATTTTGATGATCTGCTTGATGAGGAAACGAAAAAGGAAATAGAACAAGAGTTGATGCAGTCCTTGCGCAAGCAATATGGAGATCAAGTTGTTTTTATTTCTGCTTTGCAAAAAGAAAACTTGGATTTACTACGTCAAGTCTTAAAAGAGGCGGTAGAAAAACTGTATGCCATTCGATATCCTCACCAAACTAAGTACTGGTAAGATATTCATATATATTGAAGAAATGGTGGTTTAGTCATCTTGTTTTGCTAAACGATCTAATCTTTGTTTTAAATCACATAAAGCTGATTCGATGAATCTGATTTTAAAGAAATACGCTAACCTTTTAGTAAACTACTGTGTTAGCCTAAAACCTGGAGAAAAATTACTCGTTAGTTCTACTACTCTTGCAGAGCCCTTGGTTCGAGAGGTCTACAGAACTGCAATAAGCGCTGGAGCTATAGTAGAAGTGATCCTTGATATGCGGGAGCAGGAGCGAATATTGATAGAGGATGGCAATGAAATGCAGTTGCAATATATACCTAAGCTATATAAAACAGCGATTGAGGAATTTGATGCTTATATCTATATCCGTGCCCCCTTCAATCTACGCGGGTTGCAATCGGTAGATGTCGAAAAGCAGAAAAAACGGAAACAGGCATTTTCTAGCGTACTACAGACCTACTTCAAGCGAACAGCTACGCTAGATCTCAAACGTACCCTTTGCCAATACCCAACGATTGCGAATGCACAGGAGGCAGGCATGTCCCTTGAAGAATATACCAATTTTGTCTACAGTGCTTGCAATTTGCTTGATGATGATCCGATTAGCAAGTGGTTGGAAGTGCGTGAGTATCAGCAGAAAATCGTGGATTTGTTGAATGGACGGCAAAATATCCGCTACCGCAATCCGAATTTCGATATTTCCTTCTCCACAAAAGGGCGTACTTGGATTAATTCAGATGGACAAACCAACATGCCATCTGGAGAGGTCTATACTTCTCCAGTCGAAGATTCCGTGAATGGGAATATCCATTTTAGCCTACCAGCTATTCATGGAGGCGTTGAGGTTGAGGATGTTACCCTTTGGGTTAAAGATGGAGAGATTCATAAGTGGGAAGCGAAAAAAGGCCAAAAATACTTGGATCAAGTCTTCCGTATTCCTGGTGCCAAACGATTTGGAGAAGCTGCCATAGGGACCAATAAAAATATTCAACAGATGACCAACAATATCTTGTTTGATGAGAAAATTGGAGGGACTATACATATGGCTATTGGTCAATCTTACCTGCAAACCGGCGGTAAAAATCAGTCTTCCATTCATTGGGATATGATCACAGATATGACTAAAGGTGGTGAAATCTATGCCGACGATGAACTGATCTACAATAATGGTGAGTTTTTGTTTTTATAAAATTCAACCTTTTTTATCAAGGAGCTCATTCTAAAAAGCTTACTAAGCAGCTTACCCTAAATGCTTTATTCTTTGGTTCCTACTAAACGTCGGCTTTAGCCTATGGTTTTTTAAATTTGTCATCGACAAACTACTTTTTTGACCGTAGGCTAAAGCCGACGAATCAGAGTGCTTGCTTCGATCTTTTAGTCAACGAAGTTAAAAACGCAATAAGTACCTTGGATTGGCCTAATATATTATCTTCTTTCAAGCGATAGCGGCGAAAACTATGGTCGGAGGGCACAAACCTACAATTCTTTACCTCAGAAAGAAAGATGGTTGATTCTCAACAAGTCTTACCCCAATAAACGGATACACGATTCCATTTTTTTTTGATGTAATAGAACAAAAAAACTATTTAATTTAACCAAAAAGACATTTTTTACCTTATTCTCATTACCTTTGGTTCACCAAATTAAATCGTTTGTCTTAAGAGTCTAAGGCATCAAAATAAAGATTTAGTTTTATCTATAAAAACAAATACTAGCTCCTTCCCAAACCTAGTGTGTTTTTCTATAAGAACGAGCAAAATAAATGAACAGTTTATAAGCGTTCTATAAACAACACCCACTAAAGACAGTGAAACCAAAAAACAAGTCACGTTAAACTTAATCTATTCACATATCCCCAAAGGATGATACTATAAAAACATCTTTAGCAAAATGAATACTAGAAACAATTTTAAGCTTACCAAAATTGGCGTTTTTTACGACGGCAATTATTTCTTCCACGTTAGTAATTACTACAACTACGTACACGAGCGTAAAAATAGAATCAGCATCCAAGGATTGCATGATTTTATCCGACACAAAGTCGCGGAAGAGGAAGGTGATTCAACGAGCTACAGGCATTGCCAAATTGTGGATGCCCACTATTTTAGAGGAAGACTAAATGCAAAAGAAGCCAGTCTCAAAGGTAACCAACTTTACAACGACCGTGTTTTTGATGATATTTTGATGGCAGAAGGCGTCACGACACACTACCTCCCTCTACGTTCTTTCTCTGGAAGAAAAGAGGAAAAAGGAATTGATGTCCTTTTGGCCTTGGAAGCTTTCGAAATGGCACTTTACAAGAAGTTTGATGTCCTTGTTTTAATTACTTCGGATGGTGATTATGTACCTTTAGTACGAAAACTCAATACTTTAGGAACGCGCGTTATGGTGCTTTCTTGGGACTTCGAATATACCGATGACTACGGCAACAAACGCCTGACTCGTACTTCTCAAGATCTTTTGGAAGAAGTTACCTATCCAGTTGCAATGCATGAGATTATTGACAACCGAGTTAGTAAGGATTCTTTCCTTGTTTCCAGCTTATTTGTACCAAAAGTCGATAAGCCTGAATTTAAAGAGCTAGACCGCACTGCACCTATCTTCGAAGACGAAGAAATTCCAGAAGACATGCAAACAAGCACGGTTTTCTCTATGAAAGAAGGGTACGGCTTTATCAGCTATCCGCCTACAAACTTGTTCTTCCACTATTCGGAAGTTCAAAATGTAGATTTCAACGATCTTTATCCTGGTGATAATGTTCAATTCCGTATCGCTAAAAATCCGGATACAGGGCAGGTCACCGCTGTTGAAGTCGCTCTAGTAGAAGACTAAAGCTTTCTGAATCAAGAAAAGCTGAAAAATATAAAAGCTTGCCTCTTCTTTTGAAAAGGCAAGCTTTTTTTATAGATGTCAAAAAAGAGGTACAGCCAAACGAACTCAAAA
>JAHDHB010000282.1 GCA_020631545.1 Saprospiraceae bacterium
AAATCTAATGTGGCGAAGCCACTATTGTCCTTTGTCCTTTGTCCTTTGTCCTTTGTCCTTTCAAGCCACAGCATCAAAAACTATTTTTCTAATTTCAAAGCTTCTCGCCTTGTACAAAGACAGTTCAAATTTCCTTAACAAACCTTTAACTAAGTAAAAAGAAGGCCAAAAAGACTAAATACCAGTGAATTATAAAAAAAATGATATTTATGTTACAAAAAACTCGTAATTTTTTTTGGTATTCAGTTCTCTTATAGTTTAATTTGCACTCAAATTGAAAAAACTGACTTGAATATGTCAAACATCACACAAAAAGTCTCCAAGATTATCAAAGATAAACTAGGAGTAGAAGATTCCGAGATTACGTTAGAAGCAAGCTTCACAAACGATCTAGGAGCCGATTCATTAGATACGGTTGAATTAATCATGGAGTTCGAAAGAGAATTTGAGATTAGCATCCCTGACGAAAAAGCGGAAACTATTCAAACTGTCGGCGACGCCGTTGAATATTTGGAAGCTTATGAAAAGGAGAAGAAGGAGAAATAATTTTTTTTGATGTGGGATGGCTCTTTTGTAGCCATCCCCAACTTTCTTTTTCCTTAAGGATAAGGGTAGAAGAGTGATGCATTATTCGTACTCTTCATCTCTTTTCTTAAAAATGCGAAAAACTTTAGCGGCTAAGAAGAGCTATAAATACTCTCTTGGCAAGCTAATGTTCACTAAGTTCAGCCTTTAAGATTTAACCATCGAAAACCGACGCAAAAACCGCGTGCAATTATGGCATTAAAAAGAGTAGTTGTCACAGGAATGGGAGTTTTATCTCCAATTGGTAATAATGTTAAATCCTATTGGGATGGATTAGCCAATGGGAAAAGTGGCGCAGGCCCTATCACCCATTTCGATGCCAGCAAATTCAAAACTCAATTTGCTTGTGAGCTCAAAGATTTTGTTCCTTCCACCGTGCTCTCTAAGAGAGAAACTAGAAAGCTGGATGACTTCGCTGTATATGCGCTTTACGCTACAGATGAAGCGATGAAAGATGCTGGTTTTTCTATGGAGGAGATCGATCCTAACCGAGCTGGAGTTATCTACGGCTCTGGTATTGGCGGTTTAAATACCTTAGAGGCTCAAATTCTTGAATTTGGGGAAGGAGACGGCTCACCATGGTTTAGCCCATTCTTGGTGCCAAGAATGATTGTAGACATTGCTGCTGGTCATATTTCTATAAAATATGGCTTGCGTGGTGTAAATTTTGCAACGGTTTCTGCTTGTGCAACCTCTTCTCATGCTATCACTTCCGCCTTTGATGCCATTCGGCTTGGAAGAGCGGATATTGTAGTTACTGGCGGCTCTGAGGCGCCCATCGTACGGACTTCAATTGGAGGTTTCAATTCGATGAAAGCCCTTTCGCAAAGTAACGACAGTCCTACAACAGCCTCTCGCCCTTATGATAAGGATCGCAACGGTTTTGTTATGGGAGAAGGCGCAGGGACGTTGATTCTAGAAGAATACGAACATGCTAAAAAGCGTGGTGCAAAAATTTATGCTGAAATAGCGGGTGCAGGTATGACAGGAGATGCTTACCACATCACAGCTCCTCATCCAGAAGGACTTGGTGCTGCCAAAGCGATGCAATTTGCACTAGAAGACGCTAAGTTGAATGTCCAAGACATTGATTATATCAACACACACGGCACCTCTACACCTCTAGGGGATGTAGCTGAGGTAAAAGCGATTAGCGCTGTTTTTGGTCATCATGCCTACGATTTAAACATCAGTTCTACCAAATCCATGACAGGGCACTTATTGGGTGCTGCTGGAGTGATAGAGTCTATAGCAGGTATTCTAGCGCTAAACAATCATCTCGTCCCTCCTACTATCAACCACTTTACGGATGATCCAGCTTTAGATTCCAAGCTTAATTTTACCTTTAACCAAGCTCAAGAGAAGAAAATAAATACTGTACTCAGTAATACTTTTGGTTTTGGAGGACACAATTCTACCTTAATATTTAAAGCGTGTTCCTAGCAGGTATTTAGTGAAAATCTAATTTTTTATTAGAAATTGCTCCTTTTCTTGAACAATTTCTATAAAATCCCTTACGAAAGCTTTTCTATAAAGAATAAGCTTCATCTCTAATGTTTTAACCTAAGTAAATCTAGCATTTAACACCAAAAGATTTCGTTTTCCAATCTAAAAACTACGACATTCAAGCCCTTTATTCTTTTAGAATAATTACTTATTTTTAACTTGTCTTTCGTATTATTGGGTTTAAGTTAGATTTTTTTCTTAAATTCAATCCCCGTTTTGAACCTGTTGTTTACTAAAATAGACAACAACAGGTTTCGTTTTGCCCCCGCAATTGAAACAAAATACGATCTTATTAGGTATAATCACCTATATGAAATCCTTAGGTGACCTAGATTTAGTATGCATTAAAAAATAAACCACCCAATTAAGAGCGTGGAATTTGAGCTTAGCTGAAGCGAAACAATAATCACAATATCAAACGATTATACTTCAAAAGGGTAAACTCAAATTATACCTTCTCATATCAGAACTCTATTTTTTAATCATTGCTAATTTTTAGACCTCTTAATAAGATTTGTTCATATAATAGAGACTAAAGTAGTGATTCATTGAAGTTTTTAAGAAGATTATATAATTATTACTTCTCGCCTCATAGAAATTTTGTGACCTCCTTGAGTAGTATTTTAGGGTTTGTGCCCGCTAATTTGAGTTTATATCGTTTAGCTTTTTCTCACAAATCTTTTTCTCAGACACAACCTACATCAGGAGCACGAAATAATGAAAGGCTTGAATACCTTGGAGATGCCGTACTAGGCACCATCGTAGCTGAATATCTATTCAAGAAGTATCCTAATCGGGATGAGGGTTTTCTAACGAAGATGCGCTCAAAAATCGTGAAAAGGAAATCCTTGAATGAGATCGCTGATCAGATGGGACTAGACGTCTTCCTTATCCAGAATGGTGTAGACATGGTCAGCAATTCGATGCTAGGCAATGCACTTGAAGCGCTTATCGGTGCTATCTACATTGACATCGGATACAAAGGCACGCGCAAATATGTCGTCAAGCGTATCTTACGCTCCTACATGGATATCAGATTGTTAGAGACTTATGACGATAATTATAAGAGCCAACTCCTTGAATGGTGTCAGAAAAATAGCAAACCTATTTCCTACAAAGTTCTGTCTAAGTTTAAATTTGACAATCGCGACCGCTTCCGCATCTGCGTCCTTGTTGAAGAACAGGTTATGGCTACTGCCGAAGATTTCAGCAAAAAAGCAGCGGAACAACTGGCTTCTAAGGAGGCGCTATCGCTTTTAGTATCGAATAGGAAGCCTAGTCCTCATAAGGCAGAACGGTAAACTCTGGTGAATTAGGAATTAAGAATGACGAATTAGGAGTTTACCTCAATATGGATTTTCCTTTCGAAAGTCTTTTTAGTTTCCTCTTCTTTTATTAGGCAGGTCGATGTCATCTATATCCACATACCCTTCTTTTATAGCATAAAGAACTAACTGTTTATCATTTTCGACACCGGTCTTATGCAGTAGATTCTTTTTGTGCGTATTTACCGTTCCTACAGCAATAAACAGCTCTTCCCCAATCATTTTACTTTCTTTTCCTGCTGCTATTAGACGTAAAACGTCTTTTTCACGCTCTGTTAAGTGGACTTTACTTGCCATAGGTGTGCGATGATTACCTATTGAATTCAAGACTTTTAAACCAAAATAGGTTTGTCCATTGTGTACTGTTTTTATAGCGTGAACTAATTCTTCACTACTATTTTCTTTAAGGACATAGCCTGAGACGCCTATTTGCATAAGAGAAAGCGTGAAATCTCTCTTATTTGAATAAGAAAGCATGAGTATCTTTGTCTTAGGATACTTTTGCTTGACAAATTTCGCAGTCTCTATACCTTCCATATTTGCTTCAG
This sequence comes from Saprospiraceae bacterium, assembly GCA_020631545.1. GTDB lineage: Bacteria > Bacteroidota > Bacteroidia > Chitinophagales > Saprospiraceae > JAHDHB01. Next base: position 3,965 of record JAHDHB010000282.1, read on the forward strand.
GCATATTCACATCTAAGACGAGTACATCCACAGCTTTTGTAGCCAAAATTTCTAGTGCATCTTCGCCCTTTTCTGCTGTTCCTACAACAGTTATTTCTGATTCACTCTGAAAAAGAGCAATTAATCCATCTAGAAAAATTCTATGATCATCTACTAAAATAATATTTATCATAATACTTGTTTTTTTCCTATCCCTGTGAAAAGAAATAGAGGTTATTTTTATTCGTTGTTAGCGTTATTCAAAAGGTAGCCAAGAATTAAGCAGAAAAATCACGACTTCGTAACGTTGACAGGTCAACGTTACGAAAATCGAAGCATCCACTCTAAGAGCTATGCAAGATTGCTAAGCCCGCCCCCGAACAGAGTAGACTTACCAATTAATCTCTGCGGTCGAACTTAGCAATCCTTTATTTTTTTAGAGCCTCAGCGAAGTATTGAACATTCTTAGTTCTTCAAATGCGTTTTAACTGGTTTTCAAATCCATAGAAATAGAAGTTCCTACTCCTTTTCCGGTATCAATGTTTATCGTTCCACCTAATTTTTTAACTCTAGTTTTCACACCACTAAGTCCCATACCCGATTTTTTGACCACTTTTTCTGGATTAAATCCCTTTCCATCATCTTCTATAAGCACATTCATCGTTCCATTGTACCTATTGAGAGAAATCGTAAGTTTTGAAGCATCTGCATGCCGTACCGCATTACAAACTAATTCTTGAACAATTCGGTAAACATTCGTTTCGCGATGTGTACTTATGGGCTCTCCAAGATCGCCCAAATGTAATTCAACCTCTATTTCTTTCGTTTCATTAATGTAATCCACTAGTCGATGGAGCATTGTTTTAAGTCCGAAACTGGAGACTCCCGTTTCCATATTATGAGAGATTCTTCGAACTTCTTCACAGGTTTTGTCGAGCAATTCATTTCCTTTTTTAAATGAATCTTGTTGTTTCGAGGCCAAAACTTTTTTTCCCATCATATTAAAATAGAGCTTCACCGTAGACAACATACTCCCCAGATTATCATGCAATTCCCTAGCAATTCGTTCTCGTTCTTCATCAATGCCTTCAATCCGAGCATAAGTATAATTCAATTCCACATCTTTCAGCATCTCTTCTAGCTCTCGTTGCTTTAGTTCTAAGTCTTTTTCGGCTAGTTTTCGGTGACTACGCTGCCTAAAAGCAAAGAATAGAATACTAAAGATAAACAATAAACACAAATATAGCCAAGAAATTAACTTTTGATGCCGAAGATCAGATTCTTGTAGTTCTTTTTCCTTTTGGATCGTTTCATTTTTAGAGCGCTCTAAGGCCAAATCATGCTTAACCGTTGTATATCTGTTTGCATATTCTAAAGCTTTAAGATGTTTAGCGTCTAAACCATCCCTCGTAATTTTATATTCGGTGAGGTATTTCATGGCCTCCTTATAATTGCCTTTTTTCTCATAAACAACTGAAAGGTTGTGAAGAACATCACGAATATTGGGTTCTTGTTTTTGCTCTCGAAAAAGCTTAAGGCTCTCCTTGTAATTTGGAATAGCTTGGGAATAATTCTTTTGAGCTAAGAACAAATCCCCCATACTCCTTTTTACTACCGCAATATTTTCTTTCCGATCTAGGGTAAATGCGTTTAAGGCACTATCTAAAAATGTACGAGACAAAGAATATTGCTTCTTTTCCTTGTAAATCAAGCCTAATAGCAGTTGAGTACTACCTAGTTTGTTCGAGAGTCCCAACGTTTTTTTTAAAGCCAAACTCTCCAAGGCATAGGATTCTGCTTCATCAAAAGAGTTGCGATAAAAATAATTTTGGCCTAAGCTATGATAACTGCTAGCAATATTGGGTTGATCCTTTTTAGCCTCGTAATATTTTTTCGCGTCCATATAATAGTTCAAAGCTACATCAAGATGCGTCATTTTTTGATACAAATTACCAAGATGAACCCAGGTTTTAACAATAGCAAAAGAATCTTTAAGTAATACACTACGATCTAAAGCTTCTTGATAATAGGTGACCGCAGTTTCAAAGTTCCCTTTTCCCTTGTGGATTGAACCTAATTTTCTTAGAACAATCCCTAGATTTTCATCATTTCCAAGACGCATAAAAATCTCCCGACTTTTCATTAGTCGGCTTATTGCTAGAGAGTCACGACCTAAATCCCGATATATCTTCCCCAAGTCGTATGCGGCTATGCCTATTCGGTAATCATTTTCAACCTCTTCTTCTAATGCGATAGCCTCCTCAAGCAGTAGGATTGCTTCATCGTAATTATTTAACTGTTTGCTAGCCTTAGCCATAAGACTTAAACTAGCTAATTCACAAGTGATACAGTTAATTCTTCGAGCGATATCTAAAGCTTCTTTGCTGCGGCTGAAAGCCATGTCAGGAGCTTTTTTAAATTGTAATTTCGCTATCTCGTGTAATAAATCTATCTTTTCAGAAGAATCTTTAGTCCGTGTAAGTAGGGCATTCTCAAGGCTGTCGATACGTACCCCGTTTTGACTTATCCCAACCGTACAGTAAGAAACAATCATCCATAAAAGCAATAAAAACCTCATTTCCTTTAGTTTGAATTTATTTAGTAAAAAACGAATAAAAAATAGGGAGAGGATAAAGCATAACAGGTATTTGCTTTTATCTTGGACAGTATATAACATAAAGACGCAAAAATCGAGTGTTGAGGTTTGCTACCTAATTATGCGACTCCCTATTGATGTTTTAGGTGTTTTGTTCTAAATTTGGCGAAAAGAATGTCCTGCTATTCTTAGCAGTCATCATCCTTTGAACAGCTTTCAGTCGTCATATCTTCGTCAGGTTCATCGTCAACTGTTTTAAACTTATTCTTCTCAATAAGAACCCCATCCAAATAAACTTTCGTTTCAACTTTGTCAGGGTCTATTTTACTCGTAAATTCCTCTTTAATAAAGAACTGTTGAACGAAGGGGGTAGGGATTCCTGAATCAATCACTTTACTATCATCCTTAAAGTCTAAAGATACTACTAGTACACCATCCTTTAATTCTTGTCCTTTAAGTATTGGAATAAAATTATTACTAGGTAAATATGTCACTGCGTGAAAATAGTATCTATCACAATTTTCATCGGAAATCAGTACGATATTAACCACGGGTCGATAATACTCCAAAGAAATATTAAAAGGCGAAGTTGTCATAATGCGGATTTTTTGTTAGTACTGCAAAATTGCTATTCTGTAAAATTACTTTTACCAATTGTTTGAGTATCTAAATACAAAGAAATAACTTTTTTTTAACCTTTTCAACGCTAAAAATAAGTAATCTATATACCTAATAATAGGTAGATCGTCCTAGAAAATACGCTAACCCATAGAATTTATAGGAAAAGTACAGGAACATTCGTTTCTCCTTGAAACCCTTGTAGCTACTTATTAGGCAGATTTTTTTTAATACAAAAGGTAGAGGCGAAGCCGAAAACTCGCTTATTTAGAGTATATTTGCAGCAGAGACAGATTATAAAACCAGATAATAAGGAGTGCCCCTAAAGAATGGAAATAGCTCACCTAATAGACCATACTACACTTAAGCCGAATTGTACCTTATCGGATGTGAAACAGCTTTGTGAAGAAGCCATGATGCATAGCTTTGCCGCTGTATGTGTACCGCCCTACTTTGTGCGAGATGCCGTACGTTTTTTAGATGATTCCCGCGTAAAAGTTGCCACCGTAGTTGGTTTCCCATACGGTTATTCCAATACACCCGCCAAGGTGGAGGAAGTCAAACGTGCTATAGACGAAGGCTGTGACGAAGTCGATGTGGTCATTAATCTTTGCGCCGTTTTTCAAAAAAACTGGGCTTATCTAAAGAACGATATCAATAGTGTTACCACCGCTGCTCATTTAAGAGGAAAAGTTATCAAATTGATTTTTGAAACGGGAATGCTTGATGATGAGCAACTAACAAAACTCTGTAACATTTGCAATGAAATTGGTGTGGATTTTGTTAAAACCTCCACAGGCGTCAATGCTGGAGGAGCAACCCTAAAAGCCGTGAGGTTTTTACGAAAGCATTTGGATTCAAGCATAAAAATCAAAGCTTCTGGAGGTATAAAATCGCACGACAAAGCCATTTCACTCATAGATGCAGGAGCCAACCGCCTAGGCTGTTCTAAAAGTTTAAAAGTCATCGAATCATGAAAACGTTTGCCTTAATTTCCCTCTTTTTCTTTTCCATCGCTTTTTCAGCAGATGCCCAAGTCAGCATCGCAGAAGATGGCACTATCGGGATTATGGTCGAACGTCACATTTCTAATAACCGCTCTATCAAGCATGTCAGCGGCTGGCGCTTACAGCTCATCGCCTCTCCTGACCGCCAAAAGGTGATGGATGCTAAAAAAGATTTCCTTTCTCGCTATCCCAACTACAGCGCAGATTGGGTGTACAAAGCTCCTTACTACAAACTAAATGTAGGCGCTTACCGTACCAAACTCGAAGCTACGGCCCTGAAACAGAAGCTAAAGCATGACTTCCCTAATGCTTATATCACGAAAGATAATAATATCCGTCCTTCGGAATTGGATTAATGGTTT
>JAHDHB010000002.1:0-3658 GCA_020631545.1 Saprospiraceae bacterium
GAATATTAATTATTGTTTGCTAGCAAATAATAAAAATCATACTTCTTAAATCTTAAACTGGCAAAGCCAGAACCAAGTAGAGGGTAGAAAGTATAGAGTATAGGGACTGTCCGTCATTACAAATTTAGATTTTTCGAAGAAAAATCTGTCTCTCTTCTCTCTACCTTCTACTCTCTACAAATTTTCTGACCGAAAATCGTAGAAAATTTTGCCCAAAGGCTTACATCGTATTTTGAAGAAGAGCCTTTTCGGAGTGGCCTTAGACTTTGTTTTTTCTCTAAATTTTCGAAGGACTCTTCCCATATACCTTTTTAAACGTTCTGGAGAAGTGGCTAAGAGACGAAAACCCCGTTTTATAAGCGATTTCCGATAAGGTCAGCTCTTCATTTTCCATTAGTTGAACAGCAATTTTACATCGCTCATTTCGGATCATCTCACTTAAGCCTTCATCGGTCAAGGATTTAACTTTCCGATAAAGCTGGGCACGACTCAAGCCAAAGGCAGGACTAATATTACCGGCACTAAGCCCGGGCTCTCGTATATTGTCCTTAATATACGCTTTTACTTGAGCAATGAAGACATCCTCCTGTTCAACTTCTTCCCATTTTTCTTGTACACCTTCATGCTGATAGCGTTTTTGTAAAGATTTTCGAAGGGCAATAAGTTGCTCAATTCGAATCTTTAATTCATGGGGACTAAAAGGCTTGGTGAGGTAAGCATCTGCGCCACGCCGCAGGCCTTCCAATCGACTTTCGAGCGAAGCTTTGGCGGTCAGTAAGATCAAGGGAATGTGCGAAGTACTCAAGTGGGAACGGAGCGTTCTTGTCAATTCAAAGCCATCTTTTTTAGGCATCATAATATCGGAAATGATGAGGTCAGGTACTATTTCTATAGCTTTCTGAATCCCTTCTTCTCCATCTTCTGCTTCTGTAATATGGTAATATGCTGGATTGATGCAGGAACGAATGTAAGCCCGCATATCCTCGTTATCTTCCACTAAAAGTAAGGCTAATTTTTCTGTTCCGTTTACATGATTTATTTCATCAGAGATATTCCTCGCCTCCTCTCCACTCAGAATCGGTGTAAGTCTGTGCTCCTCTTCTAAAGGTTTCTCCTCCACTATAACACTCTGATAATGTGAAATTACAGGGAGTTGAACTAAAAACGTAGTACCTTTTCCAACCTCACTAGTAACTGAGATTTTCCCGTTTTGAAATTCGACCAATTCTTTGACTAAAGAGAGTCCAATGCCTGTTCCTTCTGCTACTCTTGTAGAGGAGCTATTGACTTGGTAAAAGCGATCAAAAATTTTAGCTAAACTCTCTTTTGGAATACCTATTCCGGTATCGTTTACTTCCAATAAGATAAGTTTTTCCTGAATTTGCATCAATCTAACAGCGATCACTCCTTTAGTAGGCGTAAATTTTATAGCATTAGACAGTAAATTGTAGACTATTTTTTGGAATTTATCTTTATCAAAATGTATTTTCCATTCTTTTTTATTTGAATAAAAAACGATCTTCACCTCTTTTTGTACTGCTAGTGTTTGAAAGGGAACGATAAGTTCTTCGGAAAAAAGCACTAAATCACCATGCGATGCTACCAGCTCCATTTTCTTATTTTCTAGCTTCAAAATATCTAACAACTGGTCAATTAGTTGTAGCAAACGATGGCCATTTCGACGAATGCTTTCTACCTTCCTTCTCATTTTTATCGGCAAATCGTCTACTAATAGCTGTTCAGCAGGGCCATTAATCAGGGTAAGCGGTGTTCTAAACTCATGAGTAATATTGGAAAAAAACTCCATTTTTGTTTTGTCTAATTCTTTCAAGGCAGCCGCTTGCTCCTTCAAAGTTTCTGCCTGTTTCTCAATCACTTGCTTATCCTCTTCGATTTGTTCAGTTCTCTTTTTCACTTCACTTTCCAGAAAAGCCCTCCCCTTTTCGAGCTTCCTAACTCGCCATTTTATAACCCCAAGAATACTACCCACCAAGACAAGCAGAATAGCCACTAAAAACCACCCTTGTAAATAAAAAGGCTTTAATACTCTAATTTTTAAGGATAGCTGGTCCTTTGACCAGCGTTTACCACTACTTTTTCCTTTGATGACTATATTATGCTCACCATATGGCAAATAAGGAATTCGAAGGTTGGGAACGTCTGTATATTGCCATTGCTTATCAAAGCCCTCTATCTTATAAGCATATTGATGCTTGTCAGGTTTGCCATAATCTAGCAAAGCAAAGTGCAATTCTAATAGCTTATCAGTAGGTTTTAGGGATACTATTTTGCTATCGTTTATTAAGTCCGTTTTTTCCGTCATTTTTTCGGATTCCTTTTCTAGGACTAAGGCTTTTGTAAGCGCCATAGGCGTTTCATCATAGGAAGCTTCCACTAAGTGCTTAGGATAAAATCGAATTATCCCCCGCAAGCCTCCAAAATACAACATTCCATCTTTTGCCTGAAGATGAGAAGTATTATTAAATTCTCGATGTAGCAAACCATCTTCTTCCAGATAGGTAATGACCTCCATTGTAGCCTTATCAATACACATCAAGCCCCTATCGCTTGGCACCCAAAAGTTGCCTAAGCTATCATCATATACGGCATAAATATAGTTATGAGATAAACCGTCGTGCGCAGTGAACTGCTGATTAACAAGAACTTCCCCTTCAGCATTACTTTTCCATTTCAATAGGCCTCCACCTTTGGATGATAACCAAAATACGCCTTGTTCATCCTCATGAATATGTAAGATATTGGAGTGTTTTAAACTCCCTTTTTCTTCCGAAAAATACTGAACAACCTTGTGGCTCTCATCTAATAAAAAAAGCCCCTTATTCGTAGCTGCCCAAATGCCTAATTTGTTTTTGTGTAAGTGCCATACCTTACTTTTACTAAGTAATAGATCTAAGGAGGCGGTACGACCACTTACCATCGGTTTAAAGGTTCCTTGTTTTAAATCTAAATACCAGATTCCGAGTCCAGATCCAACCAAGTAATTTTTTTCCTTGGCTAGTTTTAACGAGGTATAAGAAAGTCCATAATTCTTGGCAGAATAACTGACGGTATCCTTAGTAATCAAATTAAAATGGTAGCCTCCTTTCACTGAACTACCGGTCCCACTCCAGATCAAGGGAGGATCACTGATAATATGTTGCGCTCCAGGAAGAGGCGAAATTTGTTTAATGTTCTCTGATTTTTTATTCCATTGAAAAACATAATCACTTAAGAATAAAATATTTCCTTGCCCGTCCTCTATGATTCCCCTAGCATTGGTCTCATTATTTTTTTGATAAAAAAGTTGAAAGGGATTGGTTTTCATGCGAATCTTGAGCACCCCCATCGATGTGGGCAACCATAGTAAATCACCGTCATCAATGTAATTCAAAAATTCTTTTAACAAAAACTTATCCGACAAAGAACTAGAACTAAAAATTTCTATCCCTGCATTATCATACATTTTAAACCTACCATATTCACTAATAAGCCAGCATCCATTTTGGAGACGATGTATAAAAAAGATATTGTTATCATTGTATTCAAATGTATTGCTCTGAGAAGAAATGGCAGGAAAATAAAAAGGACGAAGTTCATTTTCCTTGTTTCGTTTCCATATGCTAATGCTTCGCTCTTTTGGTTTATTTTCTTTCGAGAT